>NZ_JBCECK010000161.1:0-10686 GCF_039207105.1 Mucilaginibacter sp. | reverse complement strand
CCTTTGCTTGTATCTCTGCTTGTTAGGTATTCAGCAATCGGATGAGCGCAAGCTAGGTTACTGATTTACCTGATCCTTATTCGCCTAAAATAGCAATTGTTTCTCCTTTTTTTAAATCGAAAGATATACCTTTTACTGCTTTATATAAGCCATCCCTTGTTTTGAAATTAACCGACAGGTTTTTTACTTGCAGCATTATTGCCCTATTATGGTAATCAATTCATCTTTTATTAATTCTTCGCCCCGGTAGCGCCTGAGTAATTGCGCGGTGGCTATAACATCTTTCTGGCAATAGGTGCATATCCTGTCTAACTGATTCTCATTCCAATAAACATGACCAACCATACTACCGTCAATATCATCTTTTGGAGTAGGGATATCAAAAATAGCGGTAAGCAGATTGAGGGAGGTGTAATTTTTATAGTCACCAAACTTCCATAGCTCCATCGTATCCAAATGAACTACTTCCCAGGGCTTTTTACCGGCTATTTGTAACTGAGGCGGAATTGGCAGGCCACTTATTAATAAGCGACGGCAGATGTATGGAAAATCAAATTCTTTACCATTATGGGCGCATAACACTAAATTGGATGGCTGACTGAACAACAGCGCCGAAAATTTAGTAAGCAATTCTTTTTCATCATGTCCAGCAAATGATTTAATACGCAATCCGGTGTCTTTACCTCCGGTGAATATTCCGGCTGATATGCAAACAATTTTCCCAAACTCGGCCCAGATACCGGCACTTTTGTAAAAATCTTCGGCCGATTCATCCTTGCGCACATTCTGACTTTTGCGCTCCCATAATTTTTGCAGATGTTCGGGTACTTGTTCATGAGTACTGTACTGCGGTACAGTTTCAATATCAATTACCAGTAAATTATGCAGATCATACTGCTCAAGCATGTATATATAAATTAATAGGCCAATATAATTATAGTTTTCAGTTTTGAGAGGAGGGTATTGACTGAAATTGCTGAAGTATGATACTATTATATTAATATCACATCATTTACTTAATACTTCAAAGCTTATATTAATGGTATTGCCATTGCCATCTACCAGTGTGAGTATATGTTTGCCGGGTGGCGGATTTAAGGCCATCTGGTGAAAGTCCTGTGTGGTGCCTACATATTGATCGTCCAGGTGCCAGAATATTTTAATTCCCGGAACCCGGTGGGCCGCATTGCAGATCATCCTGCCCCGGCTGCCATCGGCCTCCAACGGAACGTATATTTTAGCGCCATCTTTAGGGTAGATCACTTCCATCGCGTTGCCGTTTTCCGCTTGCCCACAATCTGGCCGAAACGGAGGGAGCACATGATACTGGTAATTGCGGGCCTTGTAATAATATTCCATAGATGGGGGCAGTATAAACCATGTTTTGTTTACTATATTATCCGGCGATTCACAATTGCCGTTTACCTGATATTTACCATCGGCAGATAGATGTACTAATTGATGATAAGGGCAAACCGGTGCTTTTAAGCCGGCTTTGGGTATCCACATATCTTCGGTATCGTCACAATATTGCCCTGCGCGATAACCGCTTTGACGGCATACTTTCACCTTAACCATTTCGCCGGTTGGCATCTCAAACCAGGAACGCGACACGGGCAGTAATCTGAATATCTCGAACAGGGCAGGGGCTGCTGTATTGATCCCTGTAAGCCCCGGGCGACCTTCACCATCAGTATTGCCTACCCAAACCCCAACAACATATTTAGGCGTAACCCCTATAGCCCAGCCATCGCGAAAGCCAAAACTGGTGCCGGTTTTCCAGGCTACGCGCTGGGTCGAGCTGAATTGCTGCCAAAGCATCTCCTCGCCAGGACGCATTACTTCTTCCATAGCCTGGAAAGTATAATATATAGATGCTGCATCCAATAAACCCGATCGCTCCAGGTTTGGATTGGTTGTTGACTCCGGATAGCTGTAAACCGGGTTATGATAATCGGCCGGATTATACCAGCCTTTGTATTTATCGTAATGATTAAGTACGCGAGCCATATCTGCATAAGCGCCGCTTAGCTCCCATAAGGTATTTTCACCCCCACCTAAAATGAGCGATAGGCCGTAATGGTCAGCAGGTTTGTTTAGTGTACTTATACCTGCTTTTTGCAAAAAATCATAAAAGCGTTCATACTTAAATTGCTGCAGCATTTTTACCGCAGGCACATTTAAAGAACGTGATAAAGCCCTTGATGCAGGTACTGCCCCATCATAACCGAGATCAAAATTTTCTGGGTGATAACCTGCTATGAGTGTGGGTACATCGGGCAGCAAACTATTGGGCAATATCAAACCATTATGCAGCATAGAGGCATATAACAATGGCTTTAAGGTACTGCCGGGACTGCGCGGGGCATCAATAACATCGACATCGCTTTCCATCTGCGGGTCTTCCCGGTGTGCTATATTACCCGCGTATGCCAGTGTCGCGCCTGTCTCTATATCTAGCACAATAGCGGCGATGTTATTGATATCATTAGCCTTTAAAACCTGGTGATGCTGTTCTAATATATCGTTTACCTGTTGCTGCAAGGTGGCGTTAATACTTGTACGGATACGTGTATCACCAATAGGTTTGGCCTGATGATCATTTTTAAAACGTTGCAAAAGGTGAGGGGCTAACTGGGGTAATGGCACCGGGCGATCGGGCACAGGTTCTAAACTGGCTAAGGCAGCCGTTGCGCTGTCAATTACGTTTAATTGTTGCAAGCGGTGAAGTAACAGGTTACGTTTTTTTAATAATATATTCCGGTTTCTGCCAGGATGCACCAATGATGGTGAGTTAGGTAAAACTGCCATAGCCGCCATTTCGCCCCAGGATAGTTTATCGGGGCTGCGACCAAAATATCGCCAGGATGCAGCATCCAGCCCAATAACATTGGTGCCAAAAGGCGCATTGCTGCCGTAAAGCGCCAATATTTCATTTTTGCTGTAAGTAAGTTCCAGGCGCAGGGCCATCACAATTTCAAGCAGTTTATTCCAGATGGTGCGTTTGTGTTTAGTTGCCAACCGTATAACCTGCATGGTTATGGTACTGCCCCCACTGGTTACTTTTTTTGACAACATATTTTGTCTGATGGCCCGGCCAAAAGCCAATGCATCAAAACCGGGATGATGTTCAAAGCGTTTATCCTCAAATGCTATGATGCATTGCTTAAACTTATCGGGCACACTATCGTTATAAGGAAAACGCCATTGACCATCCCGGGCTATGGCGGCACCCAGTAATTGCCCGCTTTGGTCGTCAATTACATAGGATGTAGGGCTTTTAAATAGTGGCTTAGGCAAACAAAACCAAAACAGCAGGGTTAAACCAATCAGGAATGCAAGAATAAGTATTACTTTTGGTTTGGTTAAGTAAGTTTTTGCACGTTCAATTACAGTTTGCATTAATATATTTTCAATAAAGATATAATAAGCATTGTACAGCTATAATATACAAAAGCTGTATAGTTTTATAAAAATCGATAAATGGCTATTCAAAAACTATCTATTATTATCCCTGCTTATAACGAAGGTAACACCATACATTTGATTTTAGATAAAATTAAATCAGTAAGCCTTACTAATGATATTCAAAAGGAGATCATTATTGTAAACGACTGTTCAAAAGATAATACCGAATTTGCTATTACTGCTTATCAGCACTCCAATCCCGAGCTTAATATACAGTATTTTAAGCATGAGGTAAACAAGGGTAAAGGTGCCGCGCTGCATACCGGAATTTCAAAAGCTACCGGCGATTACCTGATCATTCAGGATGCCGACTTGGAATACGACCCGACAGAATATAACGATCTATTGAAGCCCGTAATTGCAGGTTTTGCCGATGTGGTATATGGCTCCAGGTTTATGGGCAGCAATCCTCACCGAATTTTATTTTTCTGGCATACTATTGGCAACCGTTGGTTAACATTTGCCTCAAACATGTTTTCCAATCTTAACCTTACTGATATGGAAACGTGTTATAAATTGTTCGATACCAAAATTATTCAGGGTATAAAACTTACCGAAAGGCGATTTGGCTTTGAGCCGGAGGTTACCATCAAAATTTCAAGGATACCCAGGGTCAGGATCTATGAGGTAGGAATATCCTATTACGGTCGTACCTATGAAGAAGGTAAAAAAATAGGTTGGAAGGATGGTGTAAGGGCTATTTTTTGCATCCTAAAGTACGGGTTGTTTAAAGCTCGTTAACAGCTTTTCCAGATTAATATCCCAATACTTGATTTGTCCGGCCGTTGTTTCGGTTGCTACGCTTGCCATATTCTGCTCATCCGGTTTAAAACTATTCAGGTGCCAGTTTTTTGATGACGATAATAAACTGCTGTTTACTTCATGATCGCCGTTTAAGCTGGGTATGTATTTCAGGTTATCATCCAAGCCAATGGCGGTTGCTTTGGTTAATGCTTCCTTGCGTGTCCAGAGTAAAAAGAAGCTGTTAATAGAATCCTGATGCGCTATATAATTGATCTCGTCCCGGTTAAAGTTATCAGCCAAAATCTCTTTATACCTGAACATAGGATCCATTTCTTCGGTATCTACACCGACTTCAGAATTGGAAACAGCTATCAAAACCCAATCGCCGGAGTGTGATACATTGTATTTTAAATTTTGCTGTAGCACACACGGCTTTTTATTTGTGCTTACCACAAATTTGATGGAGGTGGGGGCCAGGTTGGTATATTGGCTAAGTAAATAGCGTAACGCACCGCGGCTTATTACAAACCTGAGCCTGTCTTTCTTTTGTACGTATCTGTTTGCCCGCAATATCTCATCATACATTAATACCCTGAAAAAGTTATCAATAAACTCCAGGTTCGAGCTTATTTTGATGCGCCAAATATCAACACGATCATCTGTTAACGTATAATCACAGTTGCAACCGTTTTGCCATAAAATGTCATCCTGAAATCCGATACGAACTTTGATCTGATCCATTGTATAATTTTATTTTCTGCCAGCCTCGTTTAAACAGTTTTGTAATATACTTGCAAATACTTTATCGTTGGGCGCTTTAAATATGGAGTTATGCTCACCAGGTATCTTGTGTACATTCACCCCTTTTAAAGCATATGGTTTCCAGCCAAGATATTCAAAATCGTCCATATAAAAAGTATGGTCTTCGGCTCTGAATAATTCTACGGCTATGTTTTGCGGCTCTAATTTATATCGTTTTTCAGCTAAAACATTCATTTCATCAATTTTATTGGCATAGCCAAAAAATCCTTCCTGTTTTTCATTTTTAGATAATCTCCAGAGCTGGCGGGTAACTCCCCGTTTAACTGCTTTGGCCGCATGCGTAACGGTATTACCAAATCCATTATGGAATGATAAATTGTATAGCATTTTCCTCATGAAGAACTTTCCTCTTTTTACCTGCATGGTTAACCAGGGGTCATAATAAGGTGATCGGTACGCGTAGGTATCAAACATGGCCAGCATTTTTACCTCTTTACCCTGTGCCTGCAATTGTTTAGCCATTTCATAGGCAATGATGCCACCAAATGAATATCCGGCAAGAGCATACGGGCCATTGGGGTTTTGAGCCATGATTGAGGCATTGTAATGTGCCGCAATATCAAAAATATTGCTCAATGGTTCATCAACGCCATTAAGCCCTTTAGCCTGTAGGCCATATACCGGCTGGTCGGCATCCATACCTGATGCAAGGGTGTTGAACAGCAATACATTAAGCCCGGCACCATGCACAATATATAAAGGCATTTTATTACCGCTTGGTTTAACAGGCACAAGCGAATCCCAAACAATGGATTTTCCATCCATCTCCAGCATTAAAGCTAATTTTTCGATGGTGGAGTTTTCAAACAGCGCGGCAAGCGGCAGGCGTTTACCGGTAAGTTTTTCAATACGGGTCATTACCTGAACGGCAATGAGCGAGTGCCCACCCAACTCAAAAAAGTTATCGTAAATGCTGATCTTTTCAATCCCTAAAAACTCTGACCAGATATCAGCAACCAGTTTTTCAACATCGGTTCTGGGAGGGGCGTACTGGTTAATAGTTTCGGCCAGTTTTACATTTTGGTCAGCAAGGGCTTTTTTATCTGTTTTACCATTAGGTGTTAATGGCATAGTCGGTATCACAATCAGCTCATCAGGTACCATATAATCAGGCAGATTGGCTTTGAGCGCCATTCGCCAGCCTTTTATTTGTTCGGCTTCGTTTTCGGTTTGATAGGTGGTTTTTATAACAATAAAGGCAATCAGTTTATTAACTCCGTTTTTATCGGCCCGGGCTAAAACCACCGCTTCTTTAATGTTATATTGATTTACCAGGTGATATTCGATCTCACCGGTTTCAATGCGGTAACCGCGTATTTTTATCTGAGCGTCTATCCGGCCAAGGCATTCTAATTCTCCATTATCGGTAAATTTTCCAAGATCACCGGTACGGTACATTTTACTGCCCGGTGTATTGACAAAAGGGTCAGCGATAAACTTTTCGGCTGTTAATGTAGGCTGATTTAAATAGCCTTTGGCTACGCCTTCGCCACCAATATATAACTCACCGGCTGTGCCCGGCGGCAGTGGATTAAGATTTTTATCTAAGATATAGATAGACGTATTATCAATCGGCCGGCCGATGCTGATAAACGAATCATCAGCTTTTATTTGCTTAACGGTTGACCATACTGTAGTTTCTGTAGGGCCATAGACATTCCATAAGCTCGAGGCGCGTTGCAGTATCTTTTCGGCCAGTTCTTTTGGCAAGGCTTCACCGCCGCAAATAACTTTTATAGGGGCCGAGTTATCCCATCCAGCCTCCAGCATAATACGCCAGGTATAGGGAGTAGCCTGCATAGTGGTTATACCTTCACGCCTGATCAAATCAAGCAATGCACGACCATCTTTAGCTTCGGTGCTATCGGCAATAATGATTTCAGCGCCGCTTAAAAGGGGCAAAAACAGCTCCAGGCCAGATATATCAAAACTCACTGTGGTTACAGCCAGCAATTTATCAGCAGCTGTAATACCCGGCGCTTTTTGCATGCTGTACAAAAAGTTGATCAGGTTATGATGGGCTATTTGCACACCTTTAGGCATCCCGGTTGAGCCGGAAGTATATAGTATATAAACCAGATCATTGCCGTTTACATCAACTTCTATATCGGTTGCAGGGTACTGCCCAAGCTTAGGCCAAATATTTTCTATCAGGAGTTCTTTAGCATTTGATTGGTAATGCTCTTTATAAGGTTCGGTGGTGATTAAAAGTACGGCAGCCGAATCAGAAAGCATATGATTAATGCGTGGCAAAGGGAACTGCGGATCAACAGGGACATAGGTTGCACCTGTTTTCATGATACCCAGCATCACGACAACCAATTGTTCTGACCGGTTAAGAGCAAAGGCTACCTTGTCGCCTCTTTTAACGCCTTCACTAATCAGCAGGGCCGCGAGTTGGTTTGCCTTTTCATTTAACTGTTTGTAGGTTAGGCTTTCACCAGCAAATTTGACCGCTGGTTTATCGCCAAACTTTTGCACCTGCTCACTGATCAGTTGGTGAAGGGCTTTATCTTTAGGGTAAGCCGATGCAGTATCGTTCCATTGACGTAGCTGAGCTATTAATTCGTTTGAGTTTTTAAGCGGGATATTACCGATCAATTCATCCGGATCATTTACCAGTTGTTTTAACAGAAATTCAAACTCATCCATCATGGTACGGATGGTTGATGCAGTGAATAATTGCGTATTATAAGACCATTCCAGTACCAATGATTCGTCGCGGCCGGATATGTTTACAAATATTTCAAAGCTTTCGTACTCCCGCGGGTTACTAATGAGCTGATGCTGTAAGCCTTCAAACATTACATCATCATCCATACCCATGTCTATGTTAAACATTACAGGTACCAATGGTATCCGTGAGGCATCGCGGGGAATGTTTAAGTTTTTGAGCAGGCTACCAAAGGTGTAGCGCTGGTGTTCATAAGCATCTAAAACGGTAGAGATTCTTTGTTTCAGATAAGTTTTGAATGAAAGCTCAGCTTTAGGATAGCTGCGTAAGGCCAGCAGGTTAACACAATGCCCAACCAAACCATAATTTCCGGTAGCTGATTGCCCGGCAGATGGTAAGCCTAAAATGATCTCGTCCTGCCCGGTTAAGCGTTGCAGAAATACTTCAAAGGCAGCCAGTAAGGTGGTTACAAAGCTGCTACCATTACTTTTGCCCAGTTTTTTTAATGCTGACGCCAGGTTGCTATCTAAATGAAAATCATCACGATGGCTTTTATAGGTGCGCACCGCAGGGCGTGGAAGATCGGCAGGGATATTTAACGTGTGGCTACTGCCTTTAAATTGATCAAGCCAGTAAGCCTCGGTTTCTTTATACTCAGGGCTTTGCTCAAATGTAAGCAACTCGGCAGCATAATCGCTAAAAGCCGGTGCTGCCGGCAAATCAATATATTGGTGTTTAGCATAAGCATTATATAGTTTGCTTAGGTCCTGCATCATGATACCTATCGACCAACCATCGCAAACTATATGATGTGCGATGAATGTAAGTAAATATTGATCACTAGCCAGTTTTAACAATAATGTTTTAAATAGTGGGCCATTTACCAGGTCAAACGGCGTTAATGCTATCTGGCGGTTTTGCTCATCAATAAATAGCTGTTGTTCTTCAGCAGAATGGTTTGAAATATCATGCTGCTCAATTTCCAGGTCAAGTTCACGATATATGCAGATGTACTTGCCATCGGCGCTAAAACTTGATCGTAAAGCCTCATGCCTGTTGCTGATGTCTTGAAGGGCGCGCAGCATAGCATCATGGTTCAGAGAACCTGACAGTAATAATGAGAATGATTCATTATAGGCGCAGTTGGCATCGTTGCCACCGATAAGGCATGATGCCCAAATTTCAGACTGAGATGCCGTTGCAGGGGCAAAGCTCAGTAATTCGGGGCCTGTGAAAGGGTTAAACTCAACAGGATCTATATCATATGTGTAAACAGTATCCAAATTAATTGCTGCTAAGTTTTACTTGTAAATATTTTCCGGGATTATTTTCGTCATTGATGAACCAACCAGGGTTGCCTTCTCGGTCGCGGCCAAGCTTGGCACCAGGAACAGGAGGTTCTGCTATTGATGATACAGCTAAAGGTGCTTGGGCTGTATCAGGCTTTTCCGAAGGCATAAAACCTGATTCTATCAGCTCGGTAACACTTTCGCCAAATTTGCTGATGATCTGATCAACCTCTTCCTCTGTATGTGATGCTGTTAAAAAGCAAGGGAAAAGGTCCCAGATATGGATACCTTTCAAACGCATCAGTGTAAACAACAGCTCGCCATACGCCAATTCATATTTGAATTTAATTTTCCATAACGAACCAAAGTGCGGTATATATATTGGCAAGCCATGCTGCTCGCAAATCTCATTTAAGGCATCGGCAAGGCGCTTGGTACGGGCGTTTAAGCCTTCCTGTAAAGCCGGGCCTTGTTCTTTCAAATATAAAAGCGTGGCTTTACCTGCTGCCAGCGCTAATGGATGGCGTACAAACGTACCGGCGAAGTAAGTAACACCAGCTTCTGGCGTGGAGTCATCCCCGAATTGCCAGTTGCCGCCATCTAAAGCGTCCATGTACTTGCTGATACCGGCAATAGCACCAATTGGCATACCTCCGCCAATTACCTTTCCGTAAGTGCCTAAGTCAGCCTTAATGCCAAACATGGCTTGTGCGCCGCCCTGGTGCATCCGAAAGCCGGATATCACCTCATCAAATATTAAAACTGTATCTGATTGCTGGGTTATCTCCCTAACTTTTTTCAGGAACGCGACCGGCTGAAATTCAGGTCTGCGGCTTTGTACCGGTTCAACCAGTACAGCTGCCAGTTCATGTGCACGTTCTGCTATGATTTGAAGCGATTCTTCGGTACCATAATCCAATATCAGCATGTTCTGCACCACCTCCGGCATGATACCGGGCGCGGCAGGTACTGTTTTTAATTTTTTAGTACCGCGAACGATAACCTCATCATTAATACCATGATATGAACCGCTAAAGGCTACAATAAGAGAGCGGCCGGTTACGGTACGTGCTATACGCATAGCGCCCAATACAGCTTCAGAACCGGTATTACAAAGCGCTGCACGGTCAAAATTGGTAAACTCGGTTATCAGTTTACAAACCTCACCTGCCAGCTCATGTTGCGGGCCAATTTCGTAGCCCTTTTCAATCTGTTCCAGCACTGCTTTTTTGAGATAATCAGTTTGGTAACCTAAAAAGTTTGAACCGAAACCATTCAGGGCATCAATGTATTCGTTGCCGTCAATATCCCAAACATGGCTGCCTTTGGATCGGTTGACCACCAATGGATAAACCACCTCCTTGGTTAAAGGTCTGAAACCACTAACCACCCGGGGATCGGCCATGTACGAGCGGTCTTTTTGTGTTTGTGCTTTACTGCCTTTGGTTTTCGCATTGTATTGAATAGTAAGGTCTCTTAAAAAAGCCGATTGCTTTTCATCCAATTCCTGGGTTTGTTTTTCAATGCGGGCTGTGGCGCCAAAAGGTTTTTTTATTTCAACGGCTTCTTCAGGAGTAAGCTCATAAGTTACTTGCTGTGGTTTTACAGGAGTTGGTACAGACGCCGGGATATTGTTGTTTTGTATAGTAGGCTGCTGACTGTTTCCGTTCTGTATCAATGCCAGCTGGC
>NZ_JBCECK010000160.1:0-10705 GCF_039207105.1 Mucilaginibacter sp. | reverse complement strand
AAATGATGTGCAGCAAAAAGACGTTTTAGAGGGTTTGGCTCAGGCTGACCGAGGTGAGACTGTCGCTCATGCAGATGTAGTTAAACTATTTGGTAAATGGGGCCTGAAATAGTATGGACTCCAAAGGCTGTTGAAACATTCAGCAAAAGGATAACATATTTAGAGGAGCATTGGAGTGAAAAAGAAATATTTAAGTTTACAACGCGTGTAAATGAATATTTAGAAACATTAAAAACACAACCGCTAATGTTTCGCAAATCTATCCGTCTAAAACACACTCACATAGGGGTAATTGTTAAACAGGTTTCTTTAGTATATAGGATAAAACCCCGAAGTAAAAAAATTGAGCTAATCGCATTTATTGACAACAGGCAAAATTCCAGGCGCCAGAAATATTAAATGCATTTCCTGTTAATATTATAACCTACCAAAGCAAATTACTAACTTTTTTAGGATTTAGCATTTAGTTTTCTGAATTTTACCTTTATGAACATAAATAATCTGCCTCCATTAGCCGAACGAATGCGTCCGAAATCGCTTGATGATTATGTGGGGCAGAAACACCTGGTTGGCCCGGGCGCGGTGTTGCGCAAGGCTATTGAATCGGGCGTGCTGCCGTCCATGTTGTTCTGGGGGCCTCCGGGGGTGGGTAAAACCACTTTGGCTTATATTATATCGCAATCCTTATATCGTCCGTTCTTTGCATTGAGCGCTATTAACTCCGGTGTAAAAGATGTGCGGGAGGTAATTGAAAAAGCATCATTATTAAAAGAACAAGGCGAGACCCTTCCGATATTATTTATTGATGAGATACACCGTTTTTCCAAATCGCAGCAAGACTCCCTACTGGGTGCTGTGGAGCGGGGTATCGTTACACTGATAGGCGCCACTACAGAAAACCCCTCGTTCGAGGTGATCTCGGCATTGCTATCACGCTGCCAGGTATATATTTTACAGCCGCTGGCCGAAGAAGACCTGTTAAATCTGCTGGATAAGGCCATGAAAGAGGACATAGTACTGCAGGATAAAAAGATCACCATCAAAGATCATGAGGCCTTACTACGCCTTTCGGGCGGCGACGCGCGTAAACTGCTCAATATATTTGAGCTACTCATCAATGCCTTTGATTCGCCCGAAATAGTTTTAACTGATGAAGTGGTGCTGGAACATGTACAGCAAAACATGGCCCTGTATGATAAAACCGGCGAACAGCATTATGATATCATTTCGGCATTCATCAAATCTATGCGGGGTTCTGATCCTAACGGGGCGGTATATTGGCTGGCCCGCATGATCGTAGGTGGCGAAGACCCATTGTTTATAGCCCGGCGTATGCTCATCCTGGCATCTGAAGATATTGGCAATGCCAACCCCAACGCACTTTTATTAGCGCAAAGCTGTTTTGAAGCCGTAAATAAAATTGGCATGCCCGAATCGCAGCTCATATTATCCCAAACAGCTATTTATCTGGCTACATCGGCCAAAAGTAATTCGGCAACAACGGCAATTGGGGCGGCTATTGCCCTGGTACGCCAAACCGGCGACCTGCCCGTTCCGCTGCATTTGCGTAATGCGCCAACCAAATTTATGAAAAATATAGGCTACGGCAAGGACTATAAATATGCCCACAGCTACGAAGGTAATTTTACTGAGCTTGACTTTTTACCAGATGCCATCAAAGGCGCCCAAATCTACCAACCCGGCAACAACGCCCGTGAAAACGAAGCCAAAGAAAAATTAAGAAAATTATGGGGCGACAGATATAAGTATTAGATAAGAGGCAAGAAATAAGACAAATCACCAATTAAATTAACTTACATTGCGCAATTCGTGTAATTCGAAAAATTTTGTGTAATTAGTATCATTATGATATCTACCCTTTTCAGGCATGAGTTAAAAGCGTTCTGGCGGTCAAGAAACACAGGTAAAAGCATTGCCATTAAGGTGATCATGAGTATCTTTTTGCTCATTTTATTTTTATATGTACTTGCGCTTGGCCTTTTTTTAGACCTAATATTATCTGCCAAATTTCCAGATGCTGATCCAATAAACATGTTTTGCGGGGTAATCTTCATGTATTACCTGTTTGATCTGCTGCTGCGCTTACAGTTACAGGAATTGCCCACTCTTCGTGTACAACCATACTTGCATTTACCAATCAGCAGAAATTTATTGGCTCGTTATCTGGCGCTGAGTTCGGTTTTATCCATGTTTAACGTTTGGCCTTTTGTGTTGTTTTTGCCATTCATTTTTAAGGTTATCTCCACTTTCGGCATTGTGGCAGTATTAGCATTCATTGTTGCCATTGCCGGGCTTACCGTTTTTAACAATTACCTGGCGCTTTATATTAAAAGAAAGTCAAATATGAATGGCTGGATACTTTTAATGGTAATGGGCATTTTAATAATAATTATTACCTGCGATTTCAGGTGGCATCTATTTTCCGTTAGCGATATTTCTTATGCCTTTTTCGGCCGGTTGTTAATAAAGCCTATATTAATTGTACTGCCCCTGATACTTGCGGCTGCTATATATTATTTAAATTATCTGTATCTAAAACAGAATTTTTATCTCGAAAAACTTACCGCTCATAAAGTAAAAAACAATAAAAGCAGTACCGATATCCCGTTCCTGTGGCGCTTTGGCCTTGCCGGTAATTTGGCAGCTAATGAAATTAAACTTGTTTTACGTAATAAACGTTCCCGCTCCTCTTTGATCATGGGTCTGTTTTTTATGTTTTACGGATTGATATTTTATACTAATCCCACGCTAAGTAAAAGCTGGTATATTTTTGCCGGCATGTACATGAGCGGGGCCTTTATTGTTAACTACGGTCAGTTTATGTTTGGCTGGCAGGCTTCACATTTTGACGGGCTGCTGGTCAGCAATATCAACTTCACTGATTTCATTAAAGCCAAATACCTGTTGTTCACACTGGTATCAACAGTAGCTTTTATATTGACTATCCCGTATGTTTATTTTGGATGGCAGGTACTGTGGGTACACTTTGTAATGTATTTATGGAACATTGGTGTAAATACTACCATCGTACTGTTTTTCGCTAACCGTAATTTTAAGCGTGTTGACCTGTCAAAAGGAGCATCATTTAACTGGGAGGGTATCGGTGCAACCCAATTGCTGTTAACCTTTCCGCTTATTTTAATTCCATACGCTATATATACACCTTTTTCACTTTTTAAACAGCCCAATGTAGGGTTAGCGCTGATGGCCATTATCGCGGTGCTATTTATATTAACCAGAAACTTTTGGGCAAAGCAGCTTGAAGCAGATTACCATACTAAACGATACCAGATAGCCGAGGGCTTCAGAAATAAATGATATGATAGCAATAAAGAATCTTAAAAAGGTTTATAACGACGTGACTGTTGTAGATGTACCGCATTTGGAGATCAATAAGGGCGAAAGCATTGGCCTGGTAGGTAATAATGGCGCGGGTAAAACCACGTTATTCAGGATGATACTTGACCTGATACGCCCCGAAAGCGGTGAAATATTGTCAAACGGAGAGCCAGTAGCCGGCCATGAGAATTGGAAAAAGTACACGGCATCGTACCTTGATGAAGGCTTTTTGATAGAATACCTTAGCCCTGAAGAATATTTGTACTTTATCGGGGGTCTGCACCAACAAAGCAAAGCTCAGGTTGATGAAACACTGGTTCAACTGAGTGATTTTTTTAACGGCGAGATCTTAAACCGCGGCAAATATATCCGTGATTTGTCTAAGGGAAACCAATGCAAAGTTGGTGTGGCATCATGCCTGTTGCAAAATCCGCAGTTGCTGATGCTTGATGAACCTTTTGCCAATATTGACCCCAGTACACAGTTCAGGTTAAAAAACATGCTGAAGGATGCCAACAAAAATAAAGGCATCACTACTATAGTATCCAGCCATGATCTTAACCACATTACTGATGTATGTGACCGCATTTTGCTGATGGAGAAAGGCATAATCATTAAAGACATTGCCACCGGCTCATCTACCTTAAGTGAACTGGAAGAATATTTTGGAGTAGGGCAAAGCGTGAGCCCCCCGGCCCCCTAAAGGGGGAGTTTTTTGATGTGCAGATATGCAAATTTCAGATGTGCAAATGATTTTATAAAAGCATAAAGCCCAGCTTCAAAGAAGCTGGGCTTTATGCTACAATAGTAATCCAAAACTCCCCCTTTAGGGGGCCGGGGGGCTCACCGTGCTGTTGTGCTCTCAGCCAGCAAATCGGCAGTCAGCTTTTCAAATTCGCTGATAAATTCGGTATAGTGCTCACCAGTACCAGGGCCGTTGAAGCCGGTGTGTATTTTGCGCACATCACCATTTTTATCAATAATAATAGTTGTAGGAAAACCCACCACCTTAGTAAGCATAGGCAGACTTTTAGCGGTTTCCGCCTTATTACTGGTATAACCAGTTACCAATAGCGGATAAGTAACATTAAACCTGTTTTTCACTTGTAACAGTGCCTTTTTTGATTTTTCAAAGTCGTTGGTACGCTCATAGGCCAAACCAATAACTTCTACCCCTTTAGATCGAAACTTTTTATAGTAGTTAACCATGTAAGCGGTTTCGTCCATACAGTTAGGGCACCATGAACCTAATATCTGTACAATAACTACTTTATTCTTATAACGGGCATCCTGCAATGAAACCTGTTTGCCATTAATATCCTTAAATGAAAAATCTATTTTTTTATAGCCCGGTTTAAGCGCGGTCAGGGAATAAGCATCGGGCAGTTTGGCATTGGCATCTTTTACTGCCGACCATTCCTGCACAGACGCGCCTGCGTAAAACTTTCCATCGGTTAAGGTTTGGGCATCTTTTATAGTCGCGGTAAAGGTATAAGCATGGCCGCCATCAAAGCATGAAAGGTATAATTTATCGCCTGATACCGAACCTTCCAGAAAGCGGTAATCGCCGGTGGTGGTTAAAAATGTACCAGTAAGTTTGTTGCCGTTCTGTTTAAATTCGCCAACGGTAGTATCGGCTCTTTCGCCTTTACCGATGACGGCCGACCAGCGCCCGTCAACATTGTAAGCAGGTTTTTCGGGAGCTTTTACAAACCGCCATGAAGTATTAGGTTGCGCTGAAAACTCAACAGCCACATCGCGCTCGCCTAAGTGGCGTACCCACTGCCCGTTCAAATTTTCGCCCTCAAGCTTTAGTTTAAACTCCGAATCAAACAGGGGCATGTGTATAAAAACAGAATCGCCCCGGGTTGTAACATCATTTACCCTGAGCCTTTCGGTACTGTTAATAACGTACAGTTCCTGTTTACCGCCAGTCATATCCTTTACATCAAAATTAAAAGGGATCTCGGTACCTGATGGTGTTTTGAGCGCACCACGCCAAACCCCTGTTTTTAATTGGGTTTGGGCAAATACGCTTGTTATGGTTAAAGCGAATAAAACGGAGCTGATGACAAATTTAAATTTCATTACGAATGAATAGTCTACTAAATCGATATACTTTATCAAAAGTATAAAAATTAAGCAGCTATTTCAAAATTTCTCTCGAAATCACGATCCGCTGAATCTCAGAAGTCCCCTCATAAATCTGGGTGATCTTGGCATCACGCATCAGGCGTTCCACATGATATTCTTTAACAAAGCCATAACCGCCATGTATCTGCACAGCTTCAACAGTAGTTCGCATGGCCACTTCCGATGCAAAAAGCTTGGCCATTGAACCTGCCTGGGCATATGACTTACCATGATCTTTTAACCAGGCTGCCTTGAGGCATAATAGCCGGGCTGCTTCAATTTCAGTTGCCATATCGGCCAGTTTAAATTGAATGGCTTGCAAATCGGCAATGGTTTTGCCAAAGGCTTTACGTTCTTTAGCATATTTTGCAGCCAATTCATAAGCTCCGGAGGCAATACCCAGGGCCTGCGCGGCTATACCTATGCGGCCACCCTCTAAAGTGCTCATGGCAAATTTAAACCCGAAGCCTTCTTCGCCTATGCGGTTCTCTTTAGGCACCTTAACATCGGTAAACATCAGCGAATGCGTATCAGAGCCGCGTATGCCCATTTTATTTTCCTTGGGGCCTACGGTAAAACCCTCCATCCCTTTTTCAACTACAAGCGCGTTGATGCCATGATGTTTTTTAGAGGCATCAGTTTGTGCCATTACCAGATAGGTAGAGGCCGAATTACCATTGGTGATCCAGTTTTTGGTACCATTAAGCAGGTAATAGTCGCCCATATCAATAGCAGTTGTACGCTGTGATGTAGCATCTGAACCGGCTTCCGGTTCAGAAAGGCAAAATGCCCCTATCTTTTCGCCTTTGGCCAACGGAACCAGGTACTTTTGTTTTTGCTCTTCGGTACCATATTTTTCAAGGCCATAGCAAACCAGCGAGTTATTTACAGAAACAACCACCGATGCCGACGCGTCAATTTTGGAAAGTTCTTCCATCACCAGCACATAGGATATAGCATCCATACCACTACCGCCATATTGAGGCGAAACCATCATGCCCAAAAAGCCAAGCTCGCCCAATTTTTTTATTTGCTCGGCCGGAAATTTCTGATGCTCGTCGCGCTCAATTACTCCGGGTTTCAGTTCTGTTTGTGCAAAATCACGCGCCGCCTGGCGTATCATTAGCTGTTCTTCTGTAAATTCGAAATGCATAATACTTAAAAAAATAAATATACAAATTACTATGCATGCATAGTAAAGTTTTTAAACAAAAAAAGAGAGCCTTTTTCAAAGCTCCCTTTCCCCTAATTAATTTAAACTATTGATTAAACCCAAAACAAAGAACAAAAAATCTCAACTTGGGCGTCTGAGAATTCAAAAAAAAGTTTTTCACAGGTAGGTGATTTAATTTTTTCTTCACAGATATCTTGCAGGGCGAATTGAAGTAAACAATTATGTTGCCATAATTTTTAATATTTCAATAAAAAAACATCTTTTAATATTTGTTCTAACATGTATTTATTATCTATATTTTACTGAACTTTAATTACTTATTACTGCTTATTTTTAAGCAGTTTTTTAAACTAAATTATTTACAAGCCGCAACCAATTATGTTACTAACTGATTTTGAATACCTTAGCAACTCGGATGATGCTTTTAAGAAAAAAGTAGCCCTCCAGATCAAGAATCTGCGAAGGCAAAACCAGGTAACCCAGGAAAAATTTTACAGCGAAACAAACATCAATATTGCCCGGTTAGAGTCGGGTAAAATAGATATCCGGTTAGACACATTAAGAAAAGTTTGTTATTATTTTGATGTTTCTATGGCCGGTTTTTTTCAAGGCATTTATTAAAAAGTATTTTTTTTAATAAATCGGCATTTCAAATTCTATTATTCCATACATGCGTTGTATTTTTTAACATACACTTAAATTTTTTATGTCTATAAAAACACCTTCGTCCATATTAGTTATTAGTGCTGTATGCTTTTTACTATGCGCCAGCTGTAAAGAACAAAACAATAACGCAACCTATGCGGATAAAGATCCCGTGTTTAAAAACATGGATACGACCATAAAACCGGGAGATGATTTTTTTAAATATGCTAATGGCACCTGGCTTAAAAAAAATCCCATCCCTCCCGCTTATTCCTCCTGGGGAATTGGCAATGTAGTGGTTGAAGAGTTGCGCAACCGAATGAAAAAAATAAATGAAGATGCCTTAACCGCCCATGCACCCAAAGGCAGCAACACTCAAAAAATAGGTGATTTTTATTATAGCGGCATGGATACCCTTGCTATTGAAAAGCAAGACATAACGCCCCTTAAAGATGAGCTTGCCAAAATTGATCAGATAAAAGACATCAACGGCTTAATAGATGCCTTTGCGCACTTTAAAACCATTGGCGTTTTAACACCCTTCGGGACCAGGCCAGGACAGGACAGCAAGAACAGCGAAAAAGTAGTATTACAGCTTGATCAATCGGGCATAGGGCTGCCAGACCGTGATTATTATTTTAATACAGACGCGCATAGTTTAACCGTGCGCAATGATTATCAGCAAAAACACCTGCCTGCTGTTTTCAAGCTTGCAGGTTTGCAGCCTGATGCGGCAACTGCCGTGGCAAATCGGGTATATGAACTGGAAAAGTTTCTGGCCGATAGCAGCCGTAAGCTGGAGGATTTGCGCGACCCATATAAAAACTATCATAAAATGCCGTTGGCCAACTTAAGCAAGCTGGTTCCTAATGTGAACTGGACATCGGCATTTGAAAAAATGGATTACAAAAATGTGGATACCGTTATTGTGGGCCAGCCTGAATATTACCGCGCCTTTAGTAAAGCATTAACAACATATAGCATTACCGATTGGAAAAACTATTTACTTAAAAACCTGGTATCGGCGTTTAGCCCCTATCTGAGCAAACCTTTTGATCAGGAAAACTTTCGTTTTTACGACATGGTACTTGAGGGCAGCAAAGAACAACTCCCCCGCTGGAAACGGGTGCTGAATGCCGAAAATGACTTAATGGGTGAAGTATTGGGGCAAATATTTGTAAAAGAGTATTTCCCTGAAAAAACCAAAACCCGTTATGTAAACCTGGTAGAAACCATGCGCGCTACCTTTAAAGAGCATATTGAAAAGCTTGACTGGATGAGCCCGGCTACTAAAGAAAAAGCTTATTATAAACTCAGCAAGGTAATGCCTAAGGTTGGCTACCCTGATAAATGGAAAGATTTTTCGACCCTTGAAATTAACCGTGATTCTTATGCTTTAAATGTAATGCGTGCCAACAACTGGTGGCATAAATACTATGCGGCTAAACTGGGCAAACCGGTTGACCGCACCGAATGGAGTATGACACCGCAAACCTACAATGCCTACTACAATCCATCCAATAACGAGATCGTGTTGCCGGCAGGCATATTCATGATTCCTGGTGCTAAAGATGAAGATATTGATGACGCTGTGATATATGGCTACGCCGCCGCATCAACAATTGGCCATGAAATGACACACGGTTTTGATGATGAGGGCCGACAGTTTGATGCCAAAGGCAATTTAAAAACATGGTGGCAGCCCGAAGACTCAGTTAAGTTTACCCAGCGTGCCCAAATGCTTATTAACCAGTTTAGTGGCTATAGCATTTATGGGCTGCATGTAAATGGTAAGGCCACCCAAGGCGAAAACATTGCCGATTTGGGCGGTATTGTTATTGGATTAGATGCGTTCAAGAAAACAGGCCAGTACAAAGAAGGAAAACTCATTAATGGCTTAACACCTTTACAACGTTATTTTCTGGGTTACGCCCTGGGCTGGCTGGGTCAGGATCGTCAGGAATCACTATCAAGTCAGATACTCACCAACCCGCATGCTCCCGGCTTTATGCGGGTAAACGGACCATTTACTGATGTGCCCGAATTTTATGAAGCTTTCCACATTAAAAAAGGCGACAAAATGTGGCTCGATCCGGATAAACGGGTGAAGATCTGGTAAGTTCAGACAAACTTCTGATTTTATATGCAACACTTGCGTGGTTTTAAAAGCCTGGCAAGTGTTGTATATTTAAACAATGCAAATCATTCATTTCCTTCAGGAATGGTGGGGCCATCAAACCTGGCCGGAGATCATTGCTGTTATCACCGGTCTGCTTTGTGTTTACCTAGCGGCGGTAAATAACATCTGGAACTGGCCCTTTGCCATCATCAGCGTGGCCATTTATATTTTCATTTTTTTTGAAGCACACCTGTATGCCGATATGGGCCTGCAGTTTTATTTTATGGCCATGAATATTTATGGCTGGTACCATTGGAGCCACAAGCCAGCATCCGAACTTAAAGCTCCGGTTATCCTTATTAAAAAGCAGGAGGTTGTTGTAGCTATAGTCGCTATAATATTATTCACCTTTATATTGGGTTCGGTGCTCCAATATACCACAGCATCATTCCCTTATCTGGATAGCTTTTGCACTGCATGCAGCCTGGTAGCCCAATATCTGCTGGCCCGCAAAGTTTTGCAAAACTGGCTTATCTGGATATTTGTTGATATTATTTATGTAGGTGTATACGTCTTTAAAGATTTGCACTTAACCGCTGTCATGTACGCCATATATGTAGCTATAGCCCTGTTGGGTTATCTGGACTGGCGTAAAGAATACCGTAAACAAATAGTTAACGCCTGATTATAACTCTTTCCTCATCACATAATCATTCATCCAGTACGGGCCAATGGCTATGTCCTCTTCATAAGCTACCGCAAAACCCATTTTTTCGTAAAATGATTTGGCATTGTTGTAGCGGTTTACATTAAGCTCCAACACATGCTTACCCGCTTCTATGGTTTTTTGAGCAACCTCGTTTATCAGTACTTTTCCGTAGCCTTTACCCTGTGTTTCAGGCAGGCAGTATAGTTTATGTAGTTTGTAGATATCAGCATTTTCTTCATGCGGAGAGTAACCAGCAAAGGCCACAGGCCGGCCATCTTCCAACAAAAGCAAATAGGATTGCTGGTTATTTTCAATCTGGTTATGTAATTTATTTGCCGAATAAATCTCATTCAGCATAAATGATATCTGCTCAGCCTCCAATATGGGGCCATAGGTTACCCACCAGGTTTTATCGGCTATTTCTCTTATAGTTTCAACGTCGTTTACCGTTGCTGTTCTTATAGTATACATATTATCTAAACTGGCTTAGCTTCTTTCTTCCCATATCATGCACAGGTGCAATATGGTTTCAACCGCTTTTTGCATATCCTGTACCGATACCCAC
>NZ_JBCECK010000159.1:0-10765 GCF_039207105.1 Mucilaginibacter sp. | reverse complement strand
GAGCTGATGAACAAAACAGAAATGTTGCAGGCATCAGAAGAAGAGTTGCGTGTACAACAGGAAGAACTGCGTACCATTAATGCCGAGCTGGAAGAGAAAGCCAGCCTGCTTGAAGAAAAGAACCAGGCCATTGAACAGGCCCGCGCTGCTATTAACCTCAAAGTTGACGAACTGGAAACAACCGGTAAATATAAATCGGAGTTTTTAGCTAACATGAGCCATGAGCTGCGTACACCGCTGAACAGTATTTTGGTGTTGGCCCGTATCCTGAAAGATAATAAACCGCATAACCTTACCGAAGATCAGGTGAAATATGCCAGCGTGATCTTTAATGCCGGTAATGATTTACTTACGCTGATCAATGATATTCTTGACCTGTCAAAAATTGAATCGGGCAAGCTGGAGATGCAAAATGAGGATATCAAGGTATCCGATATTTTGGGCGACATGGAAATGCTGTTTGCTGAATTTGCCAGCAACAAAAAAATCAACTACAGCACCAGTATTGAAAAAAGCTTACCTAAAGCCATATTTACAGATAAGGTAAGGGTTGAACAGGTTATAAAAAATCTGCTCTCCAACGCGTTCAAGTTTACCTCAGAAAACGGATCTATATCCATTACCGCCAGGCCGGGCGAAAAACCAGATACCATTAGTTTTGCCATCAAGGATTCGGGCATAGGTATACCTGCCGAAAAACAACGTATCATATTTGAAGCATTTCAACAGGCCGATGGCTCAACCAGCCGTAAATACGGTGGTACAGGCCTGGGCCTTTCTATAAGCCGGGAGTTGGCCACTTTATTGGGTGGCAGTATTAGCCTGAGCAGCGAGCAGGGTGTTGGCAGCGAGTTTGTGCTTACCATACCTTTTCAGGCAAAAGCAGTTGCCATTATTGATGCAGAGGTATTACCACAGCCGGCATCTTTTAAATCAGAAAATGGCGCGGCTTTCCTGAAGCCTGCCAAAACCATAACCCGCGATGATAACCGCGAGCCGCTGGTTGTAATTGTGGAGGATGATAAAAACTTTGCCAATATATTGCAGGATTATGCCCGCGAGCATGGTTATAAATCTATCATGGTACATGAAGGTACCACCGCTGTTGAAACTGTAAAGGAAGCTTTGCCAGATGCCGTGATATTGGATATTATGCTGCCGGGTAAAGACGGTTGGCAGATATTGAAAGAGCTGAAAGGCGATGAGCAAACTATGCACATCCCCGTTCACCTGATGTCGGCTGGTGAAGCTGCTGCCAACCGGGTGCGTAAAGAGGGTGCCATTAGCTTCCTCAAAAAGCCAATTAATACCGAAACGCTGGATAAGCTTTTTGCCGACATCATGCTGCAAAGTGGTACCCGCTTTAAACAGATATTGCTGGTAGAGGATCATAAGGCGCAAAGCCAGGCTTTGAAAGAAATGATGCAGGGGCAGGGTATTGCAGTTGATCAGGCCTTTGATGGCGAATCGGCTTTCCGGATGCTGCATGAAAACGAATACCAGTGTGTGATACTGGATCTGAACCTGCCAGATATATCTGGTCTTGACCTGCTGGATAAGATCAAGGAGGTTGATCGTTTCGCGTCATTGCCTGTAGTTGTGAATACAGCTATGGAGCTTGATAAAACATCGGTAAACAGGCTGATGCAGTATGCCAACGCTATGGTGGTAAAAACCAACAAATCTGCCGATAGGTTAATTGACGAGGTAAACCTGTTCCTGAATAAGATCAGTGAAACAACGGTGAATCAGCAGGAACAAGCTCCATCATTTACCAAAGCCAAAGTACCTAACAAAGGCAAAGAGGCCATCAAAGGCAAAAAGGTATTGATTGTTGACGATGATATGCGTAACATTTTTGCCCTGAGCAGTGCTTTGCAAAGCTATGATCTGGTTGTTGAAATTGCTAACGACGGTGAAGAAGCCATAACCAAGCTGGAGGAGATCAGTGATATTGATATCGTACTAATGGATATTATGATGCCTAAAATGGACGGCTACGAGGCTACAAGATATATCCGTAAGCAAAACAAATGGGCCAAATTACCCGTAATAGCTTTAACAGCTAAAGCAATGAAAGACGATCGTGAAAAGTGTATTGAGGCAGGTGCCAATGATTACATCACCAAGCCAGTTGATATGGACAGGCTCATCTCATTAATGCAATTGTGGCTTGAAAGTTAAACAATGAGCGATACCGCAGTTATTATAACGGCACAACAAATAACCGAACTTATTGACCTTGTAAAAAGGTTTCACGGGTTCGATTTTTCGGGCTATACCAAGGCTTCGTTAAAAAGGCGGATAGTGCGCATCATGCAACTAAAAAAACTGGAGTTTTATGATCTGAAACATATTTTGGTTAACGATCAGCACTTTTTTCAGAATTTTTTAGAAGAGATCACGGTGAACGTTACCGAGATGTTTCGCGACCCATCATTTTATAAGGCGCTGAACGAGCTGGTAGTTCCTTACCTTTCAACATACCAGCATGCTAAAGTATGGTGCGCGGGCTGTTCAACAGGCGAGGAGGTTTATTCGCTGGCCATATTAATGCGCGAGGCAGGGCTCAGTAAAAAATCGTTCATATATGGTACCGATATTAATACCGAGGTATTAAAAGAGGCGCGCAAGGGAATATATAGCTTACGCAACATCAAAAATTATGCGGAGAATTATCAGTATACAGGGCTAAAAGGCTCCATATCTGATAATTTTACCATTTTGTACGATGCTGCATCCATACATAATGAGCTAAAGCAGAATACGCTGTTTTCTGTACATAATTTAGTTTCTGATGATGTATTTAATGAGTTCCAGTTGATCAGTTGCCGAAACGTATTCATCTATTTTGAAACCGCGCTGCAGGAGCACATTTTAGAGTTGTTTTATAAAAGCCTGTGTCCGCTGGGATATTTGTGCCTGGGCAGCAAGGAAACTATACGGTCTGATGTTTTTAAAAAGAAGTTTAAAGTGATCAATCAAAAAGAAAATATTTATCAAAAAATTGGGACCTGATAAAAATTTACTGGAACGCTGGCGTACTACCGAGGTTTTATTGTTAGGTGGTTCGGCAGGCTCATTTAAACTCTTGTTTCAGATGGTGAAATCCCTGCCTGCCGATCTGGATAAAGTAGTGATCATTATTATTCATCGAAAGAAAAATTTTTTTAGCGAAATAGAGAAACTTTTTGCCGAGAACAGTCGTATGTTACTCCGCGAAATACAAGATAAGGATGCTGTTAAAAGGAACACTATTTACATAGCCCCAGCCAATTATCATACGTTAATTGAGGCCGATGGCTATTTTAGTCTGGATGTTTCTGAGGCGGTTTGGTATTCAAAACCCTCGATTGATGTTACCTTTGAAAGCGCTGCTGAAATTTATAAAGAGCGCTGTATGGCCATCTTATTATCAGGAGCAAACCAGGATGGCGCCGAGGGTTTGCTTAAGCTAAAAAACAGCGGCGCGGTTACCATAGCCCAGCACCCTGACGACGCGGAAATGAACGAAATGCCGGTATCGGCTATTAATTTAGGTGCAGCAAGCTATATACTACGTACCAACGAGATATTTGAACTTTTGCACACACAGTGATTTATCATATATATAACTAATATTAAATGACCCCCGTTAATATTCTTATAGTTGATGACCGCGAAGAAAACATCATCGCACTTGAAGCACTGCTCAAGCGAGATGATATTCGTATATATTCAACTACTTCCCCTAATGAAGCCCTCAGGATAGCCTGGGAAACACATATAGCCATAGCATTGATAGATGTGCAGATGCCTGAAATGGACGGCTTTGAGCTGGTTGAAATGCTTAAATCAAACCCACGCACCAGGGATATCATGGTGATATTTGTAACGGCCATATCAAAAGAAACAAAGTACGCGGTAAAGGGTTTAGGCACTGGGGCTATTGATTACCTTTATAAACCACTTGACCCTTACATAACATCAGCTAAAGTTGACTCATTTGTACACCTGGCCCGGAGCCAGGCCGAAATAAAGGTGAAGAACGAAGAGCTGGAGAACTTTGCCATTGTGGTGAAAAATTCAGCCGATATTATATGTTCGGTAGATGCTCAAACACTGCGCATCAATAACATTAACCCGGCTGTTGAAAACATCATGGGCTATAAGCCAGAGGAGCTATCAGGCCGGAGCATTGTTGACCTTGCTGTTGACGGGCATCAGCAAGTGTTTCGCACAAAACTTGGCGAAATTATTAAGGATAGTCTTCACTTCGCGGTTTTTGAGGTACAGCTGGAAACGTTTAATAAACGGGTATTATGGGCTGAATGCCGGGTATCGTATCATAATAAAATAATCTTCCTGAACATCAGTGATATTTCTCCCCAAAAAAGCTACCAGGAGCAATTGATCAAATCAAAGGAAGAGGCCGAGTATGGTAAAAAAGTAAAAGAAACCTTTTTGGCCAATATGAGCCACGAGCTGCGTACCCCGGTTAACGGCATCATAGGCATAACCGATCTGCTGCTGAAAACCGACCTGAACGAGCAGCAAAAAAGCATGCTTGATCTGCTCGAGACATCATCCCGTTCATTATTGGGTGTAATAAACGATGTGCTCGACATATCAAAGATAGAAGCCGGCAAGTTTAACATTGTACGCACGCCAAATAACATATATGATCTGGTTAAATCGGTTTTTGACCTGCTTAAATTCAGGGCCGACGAAAGTAATATTGATTTTGTACTGGAGATAGATAACCGGGTGCCTCAAAACCTTATGGTTGATTCGTTACGTCTTAACCAGATCTTGATGAACCTGCTGAGTAACGCCATTAAGTTTACACCCAGGGGCCACGTAAAGCTTACGGTATCGGTATTGCAAAAACACAACGATAAGGTAAAACTAAAATACAGTGTGGAGGATTCGGGTATTGGTGTACCTGCCGACAGGCTCAATAAGATCTTTGAATCGTTTGAACAGGCCGAGGAAGATACCGGTAATAAATATGGTGGCACCGGACTTGGTTTGGCCATTGTTAAAAAATTGGCCGAACTAAAAGGCGGCGAGCTGGAAGTAACCAGCCAGTTGGGTAAAGGAAGCGTATTTAACTTTATAAACTGGCATACCATTGCGGCTAAGCCAAGCGAAAACCATAATAATAAACCCAAGAAAATACTGACTCCTTTTAACAATATCAGCGTTCTGGTAGCCGAGGATAATATGGTTAACCAGTTTATGCTGTCAAAAATATTAAAAGACTGGAATGTTGATGTTGATATGGTTGATAATGGCCGCAAGGCTATTGATAAGCTGAAGGCTAAAAATTACGACCTTATTTTGATGGATACGCACATGCCCGAAATGAATGGTTACGAAGCTGCCCGCACTCTGCGTGTTGATTTTGAAGAACCCAAAAGGAGTATACCTATTATATCGCTTTCGGCATCGTCATTAGGCCATGAGCAGCAGGAAGCGCTGGCTGCCGGTATGAATGATGTGCTGGCCAAGCCGTTTCAGCCGTATCAGCTGCACGAAAAAATGAGCCGTTTGCTCAAGGTAGAAGCATAAACGAATATTAAAACTCAAGCTTGGTTTGGCCCGTGCCGTTGGTGCGGGCCTCATGCTCTAACAGCCACTTCTTACGCCAAAGGCCACCTGCATAGCCGATAAGGCTGCCATCGGCCCCAATAACCCGGTGGCAGGGTACCACGATCCATAAATTATTTTTACCATTTGCTGCCGCTATAGCTCTTATAGCCAGCGGGCTGTTCATCAGGTTTGATTGCTGCGAGTAGGTTATGGTACTACCGTAATTTATTTTTAGCAGCTGGTCCCACACTTTTTGCTGAAATTCAGAGCCTGGCTGTTTAATAGGCAGATCAAAAGTTTTGCGTTCGCCTTTAAAATATTCATCGAGTTGGGTAATAGCCAGTTGCAAAAGCGGGGTAGGCGCGGGCATAACCTCATGCTCCTCATTTAAAACTGATACGCCAGATATAAAGCCTTCGTCTTCAGTAATGCGGGTTATCCCCAATGGGGTATGGCAATAGGCTACTGGCATTTCTTTATAAACTGGTTGAATTAAATTCAAAGCTAATGCAATAACCATAATCAAACAAATGAACTCACGAGTAAATCAGAGAAATCGCTTTTAAAACAGGAGGCTCCTAAGGAGCCGTGAAAGACCGTTATACCTTCTATAAACAGGTTGCTCCTCCGGAGCCATCGCGTCATTTGTTATTTTGACTCCGGCGGAGTTGCCTGTTTATAGGTTAAAAACAAATTAGCAAATGGCTCCGTAGGTGCCTCCTGATCTTCTGTTGAAGTTAAAAGCGATTTCCTGTATGGCAAATAAACCACTAAACTAAATTATTACCTTTGCGCCGTATGAAACTGGTTAATGAAACATGGTACCTTTTAAAAAAGGAGATTTTGCTGGAGTGGCGGTCAAAATATGCCTTTAATGGTGTTTTGTTATATGTGGTATCAACTGTATTTGTTTGCTACATATCCTTTAACCTGACAGCCGGTTTTAGCGGAAGCACAGGCTACGCGGTAGTATGGAACGTGTTGTTCTGGATAATTATGCTGTTTGCTTCTGTTAACGCCATAGCCAAAAGCTTTATGCAGGAGAGCAAGAACCGTTTACTTTATTATTACTCCATTGCAAGTCCGCAGGCTATTATACTTTCAAAAACCATTTATAACATTATGCTGATGTCGTTATTAAGCATATTAGCATTGTTAGTATACATGGTGTTCTTTACCAATACCCTTGGCGATCCTTTATACTATTTCCTCACCGTATTGCTGGGCAGTTTAAGTTTTTCAACCGTATTTACCATGATATCGGCCATCGCGTCAAAAGCGGGCAATAACGGTACGCTGATGGCCATACTAAGTTTCCCGGTTATTATACCGGTAATATTAGTGCTTATTAAACTCAGCAAAAACGCGATGGACGGGGTAGACCGTAGTTTTAACCTGGGCAATGTTGGTGTGCTGCTGGCCATTAATGCCATTGTGATTACTACCGCGCTGTTGCTTTTTCCGTATTTGTGGAGGGATTAAGGGCCTTACATCTTAAATATACAGCGGCCGTAAATAAATAACTTACAATTTCATCAAGCGTTCATAAAAAAAGTGTTTTTTAGTATCTTGAAAAAATATTGTAGTAATCCTGATTAATGCGGCCTTACTGGATCATTCTAACCCTTATTTTATGCCCGTTCATATTGCTGGCTCAAAACGCGACTATTACAGGTAAGGTAGTAAGTGCCGGTATTAAAAATCCGGTACCCAGGGCCAGCGTTTTTTTAAGTAATGCTACTTACGGTGCCGTTACCGCCGATGATGGTTCCTTTACCCTGGCCAATGTTAAACCAGGCCAGTACGAACTGGTGGTTACCACGGTTGGTTTTGAAGATTATTCGCAAACTATACAAGTGGGAAATGCTCCCATAAAACTCGACATTGAACTTACCCAGAAAGTATTGATGCTGCGCGAGGTAGTGATCAGCAGTGCTGCCGATTGGAAAAAAAACTATGAACAGTTTAGGCGAGATTTTATTGGTACTACCGAAAACTCCAAACTGTGCCATGTAGTTAATCCGCATATTTTAAACCTGATCTATCATCGTAACAAGCAGCAGTTGGAAGCATCGGGAGATGAGTTTTTAGTCGTAGAGAACAAAGCACTCGGCTATCGAACAAAATTCCTGCTCAAAAACTTTGTGAGCGACGGTATTGAACATACTATCAGTTATGCTGGCAAGGCGCTTTTTGAAGAGCTGCCGGGTACTGCCGAGCAAAAAAAGATCTGGAAACAAAAGCGTGAGGATGCTTATTATGGTTCGGCCCAACATTTTTACCGGTCGCTATATAAGGACAAGCTGAAAGAGGAAGGTTTTGAGGCGCATGATTTTACCCGTTTTCTGAATCACGAACGGCCGGATGAAGTTTTATTAGCGCAAAAGATAAAAAGGTTCAGGGATATAACTCCTAACCGCGATTCGCTGATGTATTGGTACAAGCTGTCAAACCTTACCAAATGGAACCGCGAAAATTTAGTGCGTATCCCTTATCAATCATTGGAGATATTGCGTAAAACGCCCGAGCAGGGGATATACGCTGTTGTGTTTCCACATTTTTTATATGTGGTGTACACCAAAAAGGCCGAAACAACCGAATTTAAAGATGTTTACCGCCCGCTGGATATGGGCAATTATGAAACCAGCATCATTACCTTGTACAATAAGTACATCCTGTTTGATATGAATGGCATCGTAGTATCAAACCCAAGCCCTTTGTACGAGGGTACCTGGTCAAAAGCTAAATTGGCCGATCTGCTGCCGGTTGATTACGAGCCGGGTGACTAAGTTTTGTTGTATTTAGCTGTTTAATATTAGCGTAAATACTGTCAATTATGTGACAATAAACGGCAGTATTAATGAACTAAATAGCCAATGAACAAATAAAGTAATTCACTACCTTTGCTGCATCAATATGAAATTTATTTATCAAACATGGTGGAAAGTTATAGCCGTTTTATTGGTGTTATCCACCTTTTATACCGGTTTACTCTTTAAGGTTCCCCGTCTGCCTATCATTCACGAAACTATAAGAAACCTGTACTTTCACGTACCCATGTGGATGGGAATGCTGACGGTATTTGTTGTGTCGGTTTACTTCAGCATCAAATATTTAAGATACGGCAAAGAAGAGGACGATCTGGCAGCTGTTGAATGTGTAAACACCGGCTTACTGTTTTACTCACTTGGTTTGTTAACCGGCATGCTTTGGGCGAAATATGCCTGGGGCGAATTTTGGAGCGGCGACCCTAAACAAAACAGCGCGGCTATAGCCTTTTTGTTGTATTGTGCTTACCTGGTATTACGCAACTCTATTGATGAAGAGCAGAAGCGCGCTAAAATATCGGCTATTTATAACATTTTCGCTTTTCCAATTATGATTGTGTTGATATTTGTTTTGCCAAGGCTTACAGATTCATTACACCCAGGTAGCGGTGGTAACCCCGCGTTTGGTAAATATGATCTGGATAACGGAATGAAGGTTGCATTTTACCCGGCCATGCTTGGCTGGAGCTTTATCGCTTTATGGATAGCAACTATCCGTTATCGTATACGTTTAATTGAAAATAAAAGGAACGCTATAAATTAATATGAAAAAAATAATCTTTTTATTGTTTTTACTGGTGTGTTGTACTGCAGTTTTTGCCCAGCCTGCCCAGCAGGTTGAAATGGCCGATGTTATGCGCAGCTCGGGCAAAATATATGTAGTGATAGCTACCATATGTATTGTTTTTGTTGGACTGGCCATTTATTTGTTTTCTATCGATAGAAGGTTAAAAAAAATCGAAAAAGAAAAGTAGTCTAAAAAATTTATCTATGTTGTTTAAACATGGATTTTCTGGGGTTGTTGAGCTGTGTAGATAAGACACTAACTATAAAATATTTGCAAATTTGATAAAAATAGTATCAAATTTGAGTACTTTTTTAAGAGTTTAATATTTATATAACAACTATGGCTACGAATATTTTAGTCGCTGACCAAGAAACACACTTCTTTGGCGATGTGTGTAAAAACTTTGATTATGCCGCGCAATTTACCACTCATGATGCCGGCTTATTAGATCAGATCAAATCCTGCAACAGTGTTTACCGGTTTCGTTTTCCCATCCGCAGGGGTAACGGTTTTGAGGTGGTTGATGCCTGGCGTGTAGAGCACTCGCACCATCAATCGCCAACAAAGGGCGGTATCCGCTACAGCGAAATGGTCAATGAAGATGAGGTGATGGCGTTAGCCGCCTTAATGACCTACAAATGCGCCATTGTTAACGTTCCTTTCGGCGGAGCCAAAGGCGGTATCAAAATAAATCCTAAAAGTTATACCGTAAGCGAATTGGAGAACATTACCCGCCGCTATACGGTTGAACTGATCAAGAAAAACTTTATTGGCCCAAGCATTGACGTTCCTGCTCCTGATTATGGATCTGGCGAGCGCGAAATGAGCTGGATAGCTGATACCTATGCTACCATGAACCCGGGACAACTGGATGCTATGGGAGCGGTAACCGGTAAGCCAATTGCTTTGCATGGCATTGCCGGCAGGCGCGAAGCTACTGGTCGCGGTGTGGCCATTGCTATCCGTGAGTGCGTTAGCGTTGGTGAGGATATGCAGAAGCTGAGCCTGCTGCCTGGTTTGGCCGGTAAAAAGGTTATTGTACAAGGCTTGGGTAATGTGGGTTACTATTCGGCTAAGTTTTTGGCCGAGTTTGGAGCTATCATTGTTGGCCTTTGCGAGTTTGAAGGCGCTATATATAATGAAGACGGACTTGATGTAGAAGCTGTATTCCAGCATCGCAAAGCAACCGGATCAATATTAGGTTACGCTGGTGCCCTGCAGGAATTTAAAAACACGATGGAAGGCCTGGAGCAACCATGCGACATCCTGGTTCCGGCAGCATTAGAAAACCAAATTACCGAATCAAACATCCGCAACATACAGGCTAAAATTATTGCCGAGGGTGCGAATGGCCCAACCTCGCCAGAGGCCGAGGCTATATTTTATGCTAATGGTGGTATTATCATCCCTGATATGTATGCCAACGCGGGCGGTGTAACGGTATCATACTTTGAGTGGCTTAAAAACCTGAGCCATGTGGCATTTGGTCGCATGAACCGCCGGTTTGAAGAAAACTCCAACCTTAACCTGGTAAACATGGTGGAAGGTATTACAGGTACTTCGTTAACACCTATGC
>NZ_JBCECK010000158.1:0-10841 GCF_039207105.1 Mucilaginibacter sp. | reverse complement strand
GGCGACGTACAATCTGATACCGTAGCACAAGGTTTTGGTTCATTAGGTTTAATGACCTCAACATTGGTTACACCAGATGGTACCGTAATGGAAGCTGAGGCAGCACACGGTACAGTTACCCGCCACTACCGCGAGCACCAAGCTGGCAAACCAACTTCTACAAACCCTATCGCGTCTATTTTTGCATGGACAAGAGGTTTGGAGTTCCGTGGTATGTTAGATAACAATAAGGAGCTGGTTAACTTCTGCAAAACTTTAGAGCAAGTTTGTATTGAAACTGTTGAGAGTGGTAAAATGACCAAAGATTTGGCCATCACCATTAAACCAAAAGTTGAACACGGTAAAGATTACTTATACACCGAAGAATTTTTGGCTGCTATTGACGAAAACCTGAAAGCCAAATTAGGCAAGTAATTAATTGCAATAAACATACAGGAGCCCGCCCCATAAAGGCGGGCTTTTTTGTGGCCTTGAATAAGTTTTTGGTAAAAAATGATGAATCGGTTTATCCTTTCTTTTTTAACTCCTACCTTAGCGTCATAAAAATTACATCATGTCAGCATTATATCCGTTAAAATTCAAAACCATTTATAAAGATAAGATATGGGGTGGTCAAAAGATCAAAACGTATTTGCATAAAGATTTTGGCGATCTGCCAAATTGTGGTGAAACCTGGGAAATATCAGGCGTAAAATCTGATGTATCTGTTGTAGCCAATGGCGAACTTGCCGGAGAATCTCTGGCCGATCTGCTGGAAAAATTTCAGGGCGAGTTGGTAGGCGAAAAGGTTTATGCTCATTTTGGTAATATATTCCCTTTGCTGATCAAATTTATTGATGCCAACGAAGACCTGTCTATCCAGGTACACCCAAATGATGAACTGGCCAAAAAGCGCCATAACTCATTTGGTAAAACCGAAATGTGGTACGTGATTGAGGCCGACCCGGGTTCAACCTTAATTGCCGGTTTTAACCAGGAACTTACAGAACAGGTTTATTTAGATAAGCTAAACAGCGGTCACTTAACTGATATCCTGAACAAAGAAGATGTAGCTGCGGGTGATGTTTTCTTTTTACCGGCCGGCCGTGTACATACTATAGGTAAAGGATTGCTGATTGCCGAAATTCAGCAAACATCTGATATCACTTACCGTATTTATGATTTTGACCGCGTTGATGATAAAGGCAACAAACGTGAGCTGCATACCGAAGAGGCACTTGCCGCTATTGATTATAAACATTACCCTGAATATAAAACCAGCTATCAGCCTAAAAAGGATGAAACCGTAAAACTGGTTAGCTGTCCGTATTTTACTACCAACCTGCTTGATTTTACACATAGCACTTCAAAAGATTATTCAGCATTGGATTCATTTGTAGTACATGTATGTGTTGAAGGAGCTTACACCGTAAAATATAATGGCCAGGAATACCCGGTTAAAATGGGCGAATGTATTTTATTACCTAAAAATATTGATCAGGTAACGCTTGATACTACAACAGGCTTTAAAATACTGGAAAGTTATATTGAATAGTTAAAATCTCAAACATGTCATTGCGAGGAACGAAGCAATCGCGAACAATGCAAGTTCTCTCTTGAAAGTATGCGATTGCCACGCTATCGCTCGCAATGACATTTTTTATATGATTTATATTCCCGCTTCGGAGTTACCCAATTTTTTTTCAACATTTTTTTTCAATCAGCAAATTAAGCCTGCTGACCGAGATATTTTTTCCTCAGTTGCGATTTTATTTCTACAAATTTCCAGTCTGTTCCGGGAATCTGACACCCGATAAGTTATTGATATAAATAGGCTTATAAAGGGATACAACAGCAGGCTATACCAACTTGATTGTAAATTTAGTACCTATGTTAACGGTACTTTCAACCTTGATGGTTCCGCCAAGCGCTTCTATCTGGTTGCGGGTTATAAACAGGCCAATTCCTCTTGCATCGGGGTTTTGGTGAAAGGTCTTGTACATGCCGAATATCTTGTCGCCAAAACGTTCCAGATCAATGCCTATTCCGTTATCCTCAAATATGAGGTAAACAAAATTACGGTCTTTAATAGTGTAGCACTTAATGAATGGCTTTCTGTCCGGATGACTGTATTTTAAGGCATTGGTAAGCAAATTTTGCAAAATACTCTCCATATAAGCCGGTATGTAGCTCATTTGAGGGCATTGGCTAAAATCATATTCAATATGGGCGTTAAGTGCTTCTATATTACTTTTTACAGCTAATTGTATGTTTTTGAAAATGGTTTCAAAATTAATTATGCTACGCTCATTAGTGATCTCTGTCTGAATTTTAACAATTTCGTTCAGATGTTCAATAGTCGAATTCAGGCTGCTGCTGATGGATTTAATATGGGAAAAAATCTCAGCACGATCTGTGTTAGCTTGCGTTTCTTCATATAAATTCACCATAAATTGCAGGTTACCTGTGTGCGAACGCAGGTTGTGCGATACGATGTATGCGAAATTTTGCAGTCGCCTGTTTTGATCGGTAAGCAAATTGAGCGACGACTCTAAACTCAACCCTTTACGTTTGCTGTTATCAATATCCTGAATAATACCCTTTACAGTTATACACTTGCCAAATTCATTAATAATAGGTATTCCTTTGGCCCTTACCCATATAACATGGTTTTTAGCCGTTCTGAAAAGCAACTCCAGATCATACGGCTGACAAAATTCAAGCGCGTTATTTATAGCCGTATGCAGTATGGGGCGATATTGAGGTTCAAAAAAGCTTATCAACTCATCAATGCTAAGTTTTACTTCTGTTTGTAACTCAAAAATTTCATAGGTATGCTTTGATAGTGTTAGGTTAAGGCTGCCCGCTTCTATTTCCCAGCTTCCTAATTTCGCGATCTGGATAGTATCTGCATAATCAAGATCGTCCCGTACAGCCTTTAGTTGATCTTGTTTGTACTGGTTGATATTGATGATTGAGCCATAAATTGTTTTAGCTTTTGTATCTGAATGCCTTTTAACAGTACTCTCAAACCAATGATAGCCAGATGATTTGGTAAGTAACCTTACCTGTATAGGGTTATGTTGTTTAGTATCCTGATTATTTAAAGCGTTTAGGAAAATAGCTTTATCCTGATGGTATAGCAGATGTTCAAAAAAAGTGTGATTAGAGCATTCAATTTCGCCGGGCTCATAACCCAGTACGGTATAAAACCCAACCGACCATTTAATTACCCTGGTATTAATAGTATACTCCCAAATGCCGGCATTAATGTTATCAATTATTTGAGCAAGATGTAACCTGCTATCGTCAGAAAACTTATCTTCAGAAAAACTCATATTGTTAATAGCCTACTCAATTACTCGTTACGCATACACCACCTATTAGAAAATTATGTGCCATAATTTCAATTTTTAAAAATTACAACCATAAGTTGTATTTGCCGTTCCTCCGGTCTACATCATTTAGGCCCAAATTGGCCAACTTCAAATATAATATTTGGAATGGTATAAATTACTCTTATTCTGATGATTGCAAAATAAATATATAATTGTAAACTCTATTAGCATCAGAATGTGAACTTAAATACATCTTTTTTTACACCTTTAAGGTTGGTAGTAAAAAAGCATTCTTAAAAAGAATAGCATAATGACTTTGGAGTCATATTGAAAATAGGTGGTTAATGTTACCTGGTTGTGAGTTCAGCTAAGGCGTTCTTAGCTATCCATTTTGCAGCTTTATGATCCTGCTTTAAAATGTTATGCGCCGTTTGTATAGCCAGTAATTTTAAGGTATCGTTTCTTTTGCCTGTTTGCCGCAGGGCCCAGTTTATAGCTTTTTTAACAAAGTTTCGATTATCCCAGGCTTCGCGCTCTATAATGGGGAATAACTTAATAAATGTATCGTCAGGGGCTGTTTTATGATGTACCGCGTATTCGGCCATTAAAACAAATCCTGCCCGTTTTACAAACTCTTCTTCATGACCACTAAACTCAACAGCTTTAGCAATGGCAAATGGGGTGCGGTCAAATAAATTTCCGCATACCTGGTCGCACAGATCCCAGGAATAAAAATCCTTTGTCCATCTATCTATTTGTTGTTCGGTTACCTGGGCCGGGTCATCAATCATGGAGGCCAGCAGGCGGGCCTCATGCAAGCGGGTATCCCAAAGTTCAAGGGCAAGGGTATGATCTTTTTTGATGATCCGGGCCAGTTTACGCAACTCCGGAAGTTTTACTCCGATAGCAAGTGTGATATCAATGCCAAAGCGTTGCATACCGGCCAGATAAGCAGGATCGGCTTTATCTTTTAAAAGCTCCATGATCTCTTGTACCGCCATCCCGTTTTAATCGGTTATGCTTTTACTTTGCAATTTGTTGTGTATGCTGTTTACCTCCATAAGCGCCGCTGAGCAATAAAAAGGATGCAGTTCCATTACCAGTGATCCTGCTTTTACAGCCGGATCTGTTTCGGTAAGTTTTTTAGCTTCTTCGAGGGTTTCCACATTAAAAATGAATATCCCTCTTATTTCCTGATCATCCATAAATGGCCCTGCCACTACTAATTTGCCCTCCTCGGCCAAACGGGTAATGTTTTTTAGATGTGCCATTTGCAACTGCATGCGGGCTGCAGAATCCTGCAAACGGTTTGGCCCTTTTTTTAAAAAAGCCATGACATATTTTTTCATGCCGTATTGATCAGCACCCAACTTTTTGGCAAGGGCAGCATCATAAACCGGTTTGGTTGTCTGATTATTTTGAGCAAAGCAATTCATGCCAAAAGCAATGATGACTGCAAGCAGGATAAGTTTCTTCATGATATTAGGATTTAAGCTGTATATCAAATATAATGAAACTACTTAACAAAAGAGCCGGGCTAAAGCCCGGCTCATATCTCATTAAAGATTACCTCTTATTTCCTGCTCGCGTTCAATGGCCTCAAATAAGGCTTTGAAATTGCCGGCACCGAATGATTTGGCGCCTTTGCGCTGAATGATCTCAAAGAACAGGGTTGGCCTGTCTTCAATAGGCTTGGTGAATATTTGCAACAGGTATCCCTCGTCATCGCGGTCAACCAGGATACCCAGTTTTTTCAATGGTTCCAGGTTTTCGTCAATGTGACCAACGCGATCGGTTAGTTCATCGTAGTAGGTTGTGGGTACGGTCAGGAATTCCACCCCACGGCTTTGCAGATCAGTTACGGTTGCTACAATGTCATCTGTAGCCAATGCAAGGTGCTGTACGCCTTCATCCTCATAAAATTCAAGGTACTCCTCTATCTGCGATTTCTTTTTGCCCTCTGCCGGCTCATTGATCGGGAATTTCACGTAGCCGTTGCCATTGCTCATCACCTTACTCATCAGGGCCGAGTATTCAGTACTGATCATTTTATCATCAAATGTTAAAATGTTTTTGAAGCCCATGATATCCTCATAAAAATTAACCCATTGATCCATTTTATGCCAGCCCACGTTGCCAACGCAATGGTCAATATATAAAAGACCGGCAGCAGGTGGGTTAAAGCTATTTTCCAATGGTTGATAACCCGGTAAAAACAGGCCATTATAGTTTTTGCGCTCAACAAACAAGTGAACGGTTTCGCCATAAAGTTTTATGCCGCTGGTACGTACTTCGCCATGCTCATCGGTAAGGGTTTGAGGCTGTTGATAAGGTAAAGCGCCGCGTTTGGTAGTTTGCTCAAAGGCATCATAAGCATCATCAACCCAAAGGGCAAGTACTTTTACACCGTCGCCGTGTTTTTTGATATGCTCAGCTATCGGATGATCGGAGTGCAGGGGAGTAGTAAGTACAATCCTGATCTTACCTTGCTGCAATACGTATGATGCCCTGTCGCGTACACCGGTTTCGGGCCCGGCATAGGCCAGGTTCTGAAAACCAAAAGCGGTTTTATAATAATGAGCGGCCTGCTTGGCATTACCTACATAAAATTCAACATGATCGGTACCGTTAAGCGGTAAAAAATCTGTTGTTTGTCGTTGTTTATCTATGGTTTGTGTTTGCATTGTTTTAATTTTTGTAATTTTTTCATGTCATTGCGAGGAACGAAGCAATCGCGAATTGCGCAGATAAATCTTTTCGTATTCGCGGTTGCCACGCTACGCTCGCAATGACAAAAGACTATTGCCAGCTTTTATAATAATTTTCGTCCTCAATTTTTATAGCATCTTCCGTGAGCATCAGCGGGCGGAAGGGGTCTATCATTACAGCCAGTTCGTCAGTTGATTCTTTACCTATTGATTTTTCGACCGAACCCGGGTGCGGGCCGTGCGGTATACCTCCCGGGTGCAAAGTAATTTGCCCTTTTACCACACTTTTGCGGCTCATAAAGTCGCCATCAACGTAGTATAAAACCTCATCGCTATCCACATTGCTGTGATTATAAGGCGCCGGAATAGATAGCGGGTGATAATCAAACTTACGCGGCACAAAAGAGCAGATCACAAAATTGTTGCCCTCAAAAGTTTGATGAACCGGAGGCGGCTGATGCAAGCGCCCGGTTATAGGTTCAAAATCATGAATTGATAATGCCCAGGGATAATGGAAACCATCCCAACCGATAAAATCAAAAGGATGGGTACCATATATGTAAGGATATATCAAGCCCTGTTTTTTGATTAATATCTTGAAATCGCCATGCTCGTCATGAGTTTCCAGATTGGTGGGGCGCTTAATATCGCGTTCGCAATAGGGCGAATGTTCCATCAACTGCCCGTACTGATTTCGATACCTTTTTGGCGGACGTATAGGGCTAAAACTTTCTATGATAAATAAACGGTTATCGGGCGTATCAAACTCCAGTTGATAGATGGTACCGCGTGGTATCACCAGGTAATCACCGTATACAAATTTGATATTCCCGAAGCCTGTTTTTAATGTGCCTGATCCCTCATGTATAAAAACTACCTCATCGGCCTGACTATTCTTATAAAAATAATCTGTCATCAACATACGCGGTGCAGCCAGTGAGATATGTAGGTCGCTGTTTACCAGTACCGGTTTACGGCTTTGCAGGTAATCATCCTCAGGCTTAATATTAAAACCGATCAGACTGGTATGCTTCAGATGTTTTTCTCTCGCTATCTTAGGTTCAACGCTGTATGGCTCGCCTAAAGTTTTCACAATAGTGGGCGGATAGGCATGATACACTAAAGAGTACAGGCTTGAAAAACCTTCTGTTGATACCAGTTCTTCGGCATATAAAGTACCATCGGGCTTACGGAATTGCGTATGCCGCTTAGGCGGGATAGCTCCTAATGTATGATATAAGGGCATGTTGTTTTAATTGGTTAACAATAAAACGTTTAAAATATCAAGATAGTTTTAGGGGACCTTGGGACTGACAGACTATGGGACTATGGAATTATTTGATTAAAACAGAATTAATCTTTACTCCATCATCCTTACTCCACAAATCTGCCTTAGTATTGTGCAAGTACTATTTTGGCAAGCATAGCATTCCTGAACGATGATGCATCGCTCATACTGGTGAGGCCCAGGGAAAATAAAAAATGCTTCTGTATGGTTAACATGATATACGAAATTAGAGCTAATAATTTTAATACGCAAGGGTAGGTTTACCGAATCAACTAAAATTGCTTAGTTTTGATTTAACCAATTAACCTACCTATGAAATTAGTATCGTATAAAACCGAAGACCGCGAACACTTAGGCGTTTTTATAAACAACCATATTTATAACCTTAACTCCTGCGATAAGCTGATACCCGATAATATGAATGAATTTTTATGGGGTGGCGAGGAACTGATGGATCATGCCAAACGTGTTCATGAAGCTATAATCTCAGGAAAACTGGAAGCCAAAGAAGAGTTGTTTTTTGAACTTACAGCCCCTGTACCGCATCCAACCTCATGTCGGGATGCTTATGCATTCAGGCAGCATGTAGCCGCAGCCCGCCGTAACCGTAAGGTTGATATGATACCCGAGTTTGACCAATACCCCGTGTTTTATTTTACCAACCATAATGCCATACAAGGCCCCGGCGAAATTGAATGTATGCCCGATCATTTCAACAAGCTCGATTTTGAGCTGGAGGTAGCCGTGGCGCTTTATAAAAAAGGCCGCAACATTAAAGCTGCCGATGCGGATAGTTTTATTGCAGGCTTTATGATCATGAATGATATGAGCGCACGCACTCTTCAAATGGAAGAGATGCTGCTAAACCTCGGCCCGGCAAAAGGCAAGGATTTTTCAACCGTGATTGGCCCCTGGTTAGTTACTCCCGATGAGCTTGAACAGTACAAGATAGCACCCAAACCTGGCCACACGGGCAATGCCTATAACCTGGAAATGAAGTGTGTGGTTAACGGCAAACAGGTATCATTAGGTAACATGGCAGATATGGACTGGACCTTTGCCGAAATTATTGAACGCTGCGCTTACGGCTGTGATGTACTGCCGGGCGATGTAATAGGCTCGGGAACGGTTGGTACAGGTTGTTTTCTGGAACTAAACGGTACCGGTTTGCTCAACGATGCTAATTATCAACCTCAATGGTTAAAGGATGGCGACCTGGTTGAAATGGAGATTACCGGCTTAGGTATGCTGGCCAATATTATCAAAAAGGCTGATAGTGATTTTTCCATATTGGGATTAAAGAAGTAGAAAATGCTATCCATTAAAGTCTCCGATCTCTCTGTAGGGCAATTGCATAGCTACCTTAATCATGCTGTGGCACCGAGACCTATTTGTCTGGCCTCAACAGTAGATCAGGATGGCAATGTAAACCTGAGCCCTTTTAGCTTTTTCAATGTGTTTAGTACCAATCCGCCGGTTTGTGTTTTTTCGCCGTCGCGCAGTGTAAGGGACAATACTACCAAGCATACGCTGGAGAATGTTCTGGAGGTGCCTGAGTGTGTGATAAACATAGTTAATTACGATATAGTGCAGCAGGTTTCACTTTCCAGTGTTGCTTACGCCAAAGGGGTAAACGAGTTTGTAAAATCGGGTCTAACACCTTTGGCATCCAGTCTGGTTAAACCACCCCGGGTGGCCGAAGCTCCTGTGCAGTTGGAATGTATCATCCGGGAGGTTATTTCCTTAGGCGATACCCCGGGCGCAGGTAATCTGGTTTTGGCCGAAATTAAAATGCTCCATATCAGCGAAGGTATTTTAGATGCTGACGGCAGAATTAACCAGGCCAAAATTGACCTGGTGGCCCGCCTTGGTGGTGATTGGTATTGCCGTGTTACCGAGGATAACCTGTTTAAAGTAGCCAAGCCCAATATGAAAATGTGCATTGGGGTTGATGCCCTGCCGCATAGCATCCGCAATTCAAGGGTACTTACCGGGAATAACCTGGGGCAGCTGGGTAATCTGGAAACCCTGCCAACTGATGAGGCAATCGAAGCCTTTGCGCAACTGCCGGATGTGAAGGACCTTCTGGATGCTACCATCGGTGATAGCCAGACCCGCGAGCTGCAACTGCACCTGAAAGCCAAACAACTTTTAGATGATGACAGGGTAGAAGAAGCCCTCATGATTTTGCTTATGTAGCAGTTTTTGATTCATGCCCGGCAAAACTTTTTAAAATTTTATTTTAACATAATTTGGACTCAAAATCATCTAAAAATTGCCGTAAATCTTTGAAAAAAGAGCTGTTTTGAGCAGAAATCATTCGTTTTAACTCACTTTTACTGCGTTTTTTAAGCTTTAAAAAGTTGTAATTTGTTGATTGTTAGTTATTTGTTTTTTTTATTCTGTGATTTTGGGACTCTCTTGATCTTAATAAAACAGGCCGATAGTACTTGAATTACTACCGGCCTGCTGATTTATGTAAAGATACGAAAAATGTTTGGGTGAGTAGTTTAATTGTATACGCTACCGCGAGTTTATAACTCAGGGTGGCACGTGGCTTCAGCTTTCAGCTGAACGTAAGCTGAAAGCTGAAGCCATGATAGCCACGAGATACGCTTCGCTAATTTCGCGGCAGTGAACGAGATTAGTAAGGCAAAAAAAAGAGACGCATTACATGCGTCTCTACAAAATATTTTTAAAGGTGGTTTTATATTCCCAGCACTTGTTTCAGTTTTACGTAGCCCGTTTTGCTTACCGGTATTTTAGCGCCCGATTTAAGGATAGCCAGATGCGCATCTTTTTCGTACGGATCTATACGGGTAATTTGCTGTATGGCTATGATGTATGAGCGGTGCACACGTACAAACTGGCGCGCATCAAGCGTTTGCTCAAAAAAATTCATGGTTTTGTTTTTGAGGTACGAGCCTTCTTTGGTAAATACGCTTACATAATCATCGTCGGCTTGCAGGTACTCTACATCGGCTACAGGGATAATTTTTACCTTGGTACCGGTTTTTACCACAATACGCTCATGCTGCGATGGCGATTGCGCCGCGGCGGTTTCCAGCAGTTCTTCGGTTTGTTTTGGCGCGTGCTTTTCGGGCGCGGTGGCCAGGTATTTTTCAATAGCCTTATTAAATCTGTCTTTACTGAAGGGTTTTAACAGGTAGTCAACAGCGTGCGCTTCAAAGGCTTTAATGGCATATTCATCAAAGGCGGTAGTAAATATCACTGCGGGCGGCTGGTCCACCAGTTCAAGCATTTCAAAGCCATTTATCTTTGGCATCTGCACATCCAGAAAAATCAGATCGGGCTGGTGCTGCTGTATGGCTTTAAGCCCCTCAAAGCCATCGTTGCATTCCTGCAGCAATTCAATTTCACTAAAATTTTGCAGATATTCCTTTACAACCATACGGGCTAAAGGTTCATCATCAATAATTAAGGCTCGCCTCATAACTGTGGTATTTTTATAATGGTTGTAAATATATTATCATTTGCATGAGTTTCCATCAAATCGTTACGGGCAAA
>NZ_JBCECK010000157.1:0-10956 GCF_039207105.1 Mucilaginibacter sp. | reverse complement strand
TGGTTGTAAATATATTATCATTTGCATGAGTTTCCATCAAATCGTTACGGGCAAAAAGCAAATACAAGCGTCGCTGTACACCCCTGAGGCCAAATCCGGTACCTTTTTGAGGGCGCGAAGTTTGCGGGTCATAAGGGTTTTGCACCATCAATACCAGGTAATTGTCCTCCAGTTCGCCGCGTATGCTTACCGTTACCTCGCCTGTGGTATCATATAAACCAAACTTTATAGCGTTTTCAACCAGCGGTTGCAGCAGCATAGATGGCATTACGGCCGCGCTGCATTTATCATCACAGCTTATTTCGGTTTGCAGGCGATGGCCAAAGCGCACTTTTTCTATATCTAAATATAAGTTTAAATGTGCCAGTTCCTCACTTAAAGGCACCTGTTGCTGGTCGTCTTTTTTTAAGGTACCGCGCAAAAAGTCAGACAGCTGATGTATCATGCGGCGGGCTTCATCGGGTTTAAAGCCAATAAGCGCGTTGATGGAGTTAAGGCTGTTGAATAAAAAGTGCGGCTGCAATTGCTGGCGTAAATTGTACAACTCGGCATCGCGGGCCAATTGCTCGGCCTCAGTTTTACGTTTTTGGGTTTCTTTTTGATCAAGCTGAGAGTACCACAACAAGCTGATCATGGCCATCCAGCCGATAGCTAAAAAATCAGTAAAAAACCGGATGATGATGGATTGCTGTACAAAATTTATAAATACCTTGTCTGTATTAATTAAGGGCAGCAAATAGCGGCAGCCCAATGTACATATACCGCCCAGTGCTACACACCATATAAACAGGTTAATGTAACTGCCCTTACCCGGCTGGTAATAGCGCAGGTTGTTATTAATAAGCCAGCAGGCACCGGAAAGCAGTATAGCGCTCAGCAGGCCATCAACAGAGGCCGTAAACCAGAAAAAGCCAAAACTATGCACAATATAGGTTTGCAGGCCGGCCCAGATGAGCCCGCATGCAATAAATGCGCCGTATAATTTTGAAGCTGATAATGCCGGTAATGCCATGCTTTTTATTTGAGCGATAGAATCAAGAGATAAGAGTCAAGAATCAAGACAGGAGAATGCAGGATGCATTTTGTCTTTAATTCCATGTTTCTCATCATATGATTTTTTTGTCTCTATTTCTTGATTCTTGTCTCTTGTCTCTTATTTCTCTTCCAATCAGTTTCTTACACCCAATAATGCCGATTTGTGATGTGCCCAGGCAATGTACAGGTCGGCATCAGGGGTTTCGTGTATGTTATAATAAAGCTCCGCACCGTCGGTAAGCTCACGTATCTGGTTTAATTCGGCCACATCAATAAACTGCCATTTAACGGTTTGCTTTTCAATGTTTTTAAAACTATCCTGATTGGCATGGCCAATTTTGTTGGCTTTTTCAAAAGCGCTTAACTCGCTTTCGGCACTAATGAGCCGTAATTGCTCATCAAACTGCGCCTGGTGATCGCCATCGCCACTAATTACCCTGAAAACTAATTTCGCTACGTACCAGTTCATAATTGTTTGTTTTTTAGTATCAAGTAGTTAGTATCAAGTATCAAGACATTTCTGTCCTGTTGTTAGGTATCAAATAGTTATATCAAAACCCGGTAGTTAGTGTCAGGATTTAGTATCAAATTTTAATTCTGTCGTGATACTTGATACTAAATACTTGATACCAAATTGTTGCTTGATACTAAATTAATAGCTGCGTATATCAACACCGGCAAAAATGGAGGTGCCTTTCAGTACCAATATTTTTTCATTATTGGGTGATGCGGTGCTCCGGATGCGTTTGTCGTCAACACCTGCAAAAACAGCGGCCAGATCTGATATTACCTGCCAGTTTGATGGTACAATAATTTTGGTGCCGCCAAATACCTGGGTAATATCAATGTAAACCCTGCCGCTGATGTCGGCTTGCGTAAAATCAAGTTCGGCGCCGCCAAAAATGTTTACAATTTCGCCGCCTTTAAAGCTTTTTGACAGTATGGTTTTATTAACCCCACCAAAAATAGATATCGCTTCCAGGTAATCGTCGCCCGATCCATATGGCCGGGTAAATGGTTCTTTAGGTGGTACATCGTCACCATCTTTTACCGTATAATCAACCTCTGGGTTGGCTTTATCAAAGTCGAAATTGGCAGGCTGCTTACCATCCCACCTTGGGTCTTTATAATTATGTTTTCCGCGCCTCAATATAAGCCACATACCAAAGGCAATAATGGCTATAGGCCAAACAATACGGCCGGCGTTGTCAATATTCTCGTTCAGTAAAAAGATAACTCCTAAAAATACCAGTATGCCCCATGAAGCCTTTTTGAAATTGTGTTTGGCACCCAGGTAAAGGCCCCAGGCTATAAGTGCCATTGGCCAGCTAAACAGCCAGCCCGGAATTAAAAAATCGGCCAGTTGTTTTATAAGCAACAACCCACCCACAGTAAGGAGGATGAGCCCTGCCATTACTTTTCCCTTATTTGGGTTGTTTACATTTCCTATATCGTTATTCATTTGTGTGCAAATTAAATCATATCCAAAACTAAGGTAACATTATACATGAGGCAAACAAAAGTTGGCGACATATTTAAAGAAATCGGTGGAAAGGTAAGTTTTGTCGGTGAAAAAGTTGGGGGATAATTAAAATTAGGTGTTGGTACATGTAAGCCCCCTCTAAATCTCCCCCAGAAGGAGAGACTTTAAAAAAGGTGTGGTTTATCAAATCAGGCTGTTTAACGACTCACCCCGACTACGCTTCGCTGGTCGGCCCTCTCTTCAGCTTCGCTGGAAAGAGGGCGGGAGAATATTTTGTCATTGTGAGCGTAGCGTGGTAACCGCGAACTTTACAGAGAAAACATACATTGTTCGCGATTGCTTTGTCGTTCCTTCTCGCAAAGAAAATATTTTTTTCACCCTCCTTTCCGCCTCAGGCGAAGAGAGGGTGGTCCAGCGAAGCATAGACCGGGGGAGTCAATTATAGACTATACTTTTCATTGGCTGTTACTCTTTAGAAAGCAGTTGGGACAAAACAACAAAAGGGGAGTACCCAAGCGGTACATCCCCAATACATGAAAACAAAACTATTAATTATACCTCCGGTTCGGTTGGTTTATGGAACTGGAAAGTTTCTTTCGGCTTTTCAAACAGGTATTCTTCCTTATGCTTGCGGGGCTTCATGATCATCCAGGTACCAAAGCCCATTACAGCTACCGGCCAAACAATACCTTCGGCATTAGGGATATTCTCGGTTAATAAAAAGGCCACGCCTATTAGGCTGATCATGAGCCATGAGGGTTTGCGGAAATTGTATTTAGCACCCATGTATAAGCCCCAGGCAACAAGCCACATGGGCCAGCTAAACAGCCAGTCGGGAATGAGGAACAGGTCAAATTCTCTGATCAATAATATACCGCCAATGGCTAATAAAATTACCCCTGCAGCAGTTTTGCTATTATTGGGGGTAACGGTAGTTTCTATATGGTTGTTCATTGTTGTAAGTATTAAATTATACCCTAAAGTTAGGGTGGTATTCATGTTGCAACAATGAATTATAGGTAACCAAGCGGGGGAAATCGGTAAAGACGAGGGTTTATCCGGCGAATGGGGGAGGGAGTTTTTGCCGGAGACAGGGAAGGCCGGCGACTCACCCGACCATCACTGTGTTTGGTACCCTTCCTTTCGGCTTCGCCGAAAAAGAGGGTTGAAAAAATACCGTTAACAATGACTACACCTATGGAGTAGTCACGGCAACAGGCAACACTTTGCCGTTAAAGAATTTATGCCCGGTAAGCGCGAAATCAGCTACGTATTTACCCATTTCAAAAGCCAGTACCGGCGATTGATACCCCGGGAATGCTTTCTCAAGCATTTCGGTTTGTGCCGAACCCAGGGCCAGGCAGTTTACTTTGATATCCTGCTCTACCAGTTCTTGTGCAAGGCATTCGGTTAGGGTATGCAATGCTGCTTTACTTGCAGAATATGCCGCCAGACCTGCAAATTTGGCGCTGCCCGGGTAACCGCCCATACTACCTATATTTAAAATATGTGACCCAGCCGGGATTACAGGCAGCAGTGCCTGGATAATGCGAACATGCCCAATGAAGTTGCCTTGCAGCATTTCAACAAAGTCGGTTTCCTGTAATTCAGTAAAAGGTTTGTTAATGAGTACGCCGGCGTTATTGATCAATACATCAACCCGGTTATCAAAATTGGTGGCAATAAATTGCTGCAGACCTTCATAATCGTCATGAACAATATCAAACTTCAGGGCATAAAGCTCACAGTCAGGGTTTAAGCCATGAGCTATTTCCAGCAGTCGCTCCAGTTTTTCCTGGGTACGGGCTAAGGCAATTACTTTATGTTTGCCCGAAAGTATCAGTTCAATTACAGCTTCAAATCCTACGCCGCTGCTGGCGCCTGTTATTATAATGTTCATAAGTTTTAGCCCCAGATCAATGAATTATTAAAATCGTCATTGCAAGGAACCGAGTAAAAGCCCCCTCTAAATCTCCCCCAAAGGGAGAGACTTTAAAAAGTATTTTAAAGTCATCTCCTTTGGAGAGGGTTGGGTGAGGCTTTTACCTCATTCCTCGCAATGACGTTTTTTGATTTTATTCCGCCTAAAATACCAAATTCTGTTCAACCGGATGGGCTATCAGATAAAAACCATCGCTGATGAGCTTTTTCAGCTCAGGTTCGGCAATGGCCTTTTGCTCCAGGAATTTTTTGATCTCGGCGGATAATACCGGTTCGATGCGTTCATGTTCAAGCATTTCCAGTATCTCCAATGCACAGAGCCAGTCGTTGTGATGATCGTGTTGCAATTTTTGCCATACATTGCCCAGAAAACCATAGTCGCCCTGCTTAAGCCTGCAATTACGTATTTGCTGATAAAGCTTGTGCAGTTCGCGGGTTTTCCAATCATATTCCACATGGTGGGTTTCGGTTTTTGATTTGTAAACGATATCCTCAAATGCTTCCTTATCGGCAGCTCCGCAAAACACTGATACAATTTTTTCGCCCACGGCCATGTCATATACACCCCATGACGGATCAAACAGGGTATGTCCTTTTTTATCGGTAAGGGTGCAATTGGTAAAAGTAATGAGCTGTATTTTTTCTGTCGATGACAGTATGCTTTTCACTGTACCGTTAACCGTTATACCACTTTCAAAATCAAGTATGGCTTCAATACCTTCGATAATACCCAGATCTTTTAATTGATCGGCAGACAAGTCTTCCAGAGGTGTATCCACATTTTTAAGCCTACCAACGGGCGAACTAAAACCATCCCGATGATGATCCTTACCGTGCCCTTTCAGCAGTTTATTATTTACTGCCAGTATGGTTGGCCCGATGGTTTTTATAAAATAAGGGTTATCGTGCACATCAGCTTTAAATTCGGTGATGGTACCCGATACCTGCAAACCTGAGCTGTAAACAGCCGTACACGTATTTTTGCTTTCCACAGCCTTGGTTAAGCCATAGGCGCCTCCCCGCCTGAACGACATGGTATTGGCAAACTGCTCCAGCACATCGATCAGGTTTTGAAAGGTTGGCGTTACAAACAGTTGCGGCTGCGGCTTGGTGATGTCATAACTATATTTAAGGGCATCAATAGTATACCATAGTTTTTCAACCTCCGGGTTCATGCAGCTGGCACTTTCGCCAATGGACGAGAGCAGGCCGGCACCATAAATTTTAGGTTGTTCCAAAGTTCCGATCAGACCATACTCTACCGTCCACCAATGTAATCGGCTGAGCAGAGCCATTTCTGAGGGTTCGCCCATGTTTTCCTGGCGATAAGCTACCAGCTCGTCAGCTTTTCTGATCTCGTCTTCATCTGCATCGGGCATTTCCTTTAATATAGATAGCGCCCTGATGGCCTCATAAAGCTCAAAATCCTGTGCCGAAAACATGGCCTTAGCCCCTATCGAACCAAAATAACTCAGATATTCATGGTAATCTTTATCGGCAATAATAGGCGCATGTCCGGCCGATTCATGGATAATATCAGGTGCCGGAGTATATTCAATATGCCTTAGCTGACGTATATCTGCCGCGATAACCAGTACCCGATAGGCCTGGTATTCCATAAAGGCCGCCGGAGGAATAAAGCCATCAACAGTAACGGCACCCCAGCCAATTTTGGCCAAAGCGTTGTTCATCTCCTGCAGATCGGGAATACGCTCAATGGTTAAACCGGCTTTGGTTAAACCCGGGATGTAAGGATAGTAGGCCACATCCTTTAAGTAGCTATAATTCTGGCGCATCACGTAGCGCCAAACGGCATGATCTATCGGGGTGTAATGTTCGTAGTGCTGGTTAACAATAAATTGCTTTAAATGGCCCGGCAACGCAGCAACCTGCGGATTGTTAAAATCATTAAAATGGCTCATTAATATAATCTGATTTATATACTGAACGCCAATTTAAGTAATTGCTTACTTCACTTGCAAAGTTTAGAATATGATTTTAATAAAGCCTTTAAATCAAAATAATATTCTGATTTATTGCTGCTCATTCAATGAAAATTCCGATGGCGCCTGCAAGCCTTTCTCTAACCTTTTTGGGCGTATCACATAATATATACCAATTAAGGCAACAATGATAGAGATGAGGTAAAAGCCAAAGCTCAGGTAAACGGCCATATCTTCGGTCAGATTAAACTGACGTGCCAGGGTTAAAAACAGCGCGTCCCGGATACCGCCGCCGCCTAAGCTAAATGGAATAACCGCAGCTAATGAAGAGAACAAGAATGATAATAGGTAAGGGGCAAACTTGCCATTAAAGTCCTGCGCAAGCAGCAGGCATACAATTGCTAATAATTGCATGCTTTGTACACCTATGGCTTTCAAATGGCCCGAGAAAAAATTGTGGGTATAATCTCTGAAAAATTTACGTGCAACAAAATAATAAATTACAGATCCTGTCGAAACTATACTCAGCGGAATACCTAAATGATATGGAAAACTTGGGATCAAAATAATCAGCCCAACCACTATAGCGCCAATAGCCCAAAAACCGCTTAGCCTGTCGAATAAAATAGCCCAGAAAACTTTTTTGGTGGGTAATTTATAAGTTTTATGCAGCAGATAAATTTTATATCCATCGCCGCCTATACCGCCAGGTAACAGCACATTATAACACAGGCCTAAAAAATACAGGCGGAGATTAAACCGCCAATCAAGTTTAAGACCTATAGATTTAAAAAAACTAAGCAAACGCCATGACGAAAACAGCATAGAGCCCACGTAACACAAAATAGCTGCTGCCAGCCAGGCCCGATTAGCGTGTGCAAGGCGGAATTTTATTTTAGCGAACGGTACTTTACTGAAAACCCAGTACAACAGGCCGCCGGTAACTACAATAATTAATATAACTTTTATAACGCCCCAAAGCTTACCTTTCCAGGTTTTGTGTTCTGCGCCTTCGTCAATTATTTCGTCTTCTGTCATTTGGCTGCAAAGCTAATTATTTGAATGTACACATGAATTTTTTTTTGAAGTGTAACAACTTTGGTTCAACAACGTACTTTGTAGTATTAAGTTTGCATATTATTATAAAAACATAAAGTATCAACCGCATGTAATCATTAATTAATTGAATGAAAATCATCATATCAATTGTTATTTTTGCGCAAATTTTTGTAAGATGAGTAAAGTAAAAGTTGGCCTGGTACAAATGAGCTGCACTGCTGATAAGCAACAGAACCTGCAAAAGGCTATAGTTAAAGTAAGGGAAGCTGCTGCCAAAGGCGCGCAAATAGTTTGTTTACAGGAATTATTTACCTCACTTTATTTTTGTGATGTTGAAGATTACGACAACTTTAAGCTGGCCGAGGCCATCCCCGGCCCATCAACCGACGAACTTTCAAAAGTAGCGGCCGAGCTGAACGTGGTGATCATAGCATCGCTGTTTGAAAAACGCGCGCAGGGTGTTTACCACAATACTACCGCCGTTTTAGATGCCGACGGAAGCTATCTGGGCAAATACCGCAAAATGCACATCCCCGATGATCCGGGCTTTTACGAAAAATTTTACTTCACCCCCGGCGATCTGGGCTACAAAGTATTTAAAACCAAATACGGCAAATTAGGCGTATTGATATGCTGGGATCAATGGTATCCGGAAGCTGCCCGCATCACCGCGTTAATGGGTGCCGATATATTATTTTACCCAACCGCAATTGGCTGGGCTACCACGCAGGATGAGGCTACCAATATTGAACAATACAATGCATGGCAAACCATTCAGCGCTCGCACGCGGTAGCCAATGGCGTTCACGTGGTAAGCGTTAACCGTGTTGGCGAAGAAGCCGGCGTAAAATTCTGGGGCGGCTCATTCTTTGCCAATCCGTTCGGTGCTATCATCCACCAAACATCACATGATGAGGAGGAAGTGGTTGTACACGAACTTGACCTGGATAAATCTGACTATTACAGGAGCCACTGGCCATTTTTACGCGACCGCAGGATTGACAGCTATCAGCCGATAACTAAGAGGCTGTTAGACGAGGATTAAATTTTGGTCAATGGTCCATAGACCATAGTATAAAAACTTAAGAATGGCGTTCAAGTTTGAAAATTTACAGGTTTGGCAAAAAGCGCTCGATTTGACTGAGGAAATAGACATGCTTACAAAAGGAAGTTTTCCCAAAGAAGAAATGTTTGTTTTAACCTCTCAAATTAAAAGAGCAGCAGATTCAGTGGTACTTAATATAGCTGAAGGTTGCACCGGACAAACAAACCCTGTTTTTAAAACGTTCTTAAGCTATTCTTTACGATCTGCTGTAGAAGTGGTATCCTGTTTATTTATCGCGAAAAAAAGAAAAATCATTAAAGAAGACGATTTTCAAAAGTTATACAATGAATATCAATCATTATGTAAAATGATATCATCTTTAAAAAACTCATTATAATCCACTTTGTACTATGGACTATCGACCATCGACTATGGACCTTAAAAACATCTCCACTATACAAACCCCGGCCTCACAAGGTTTTCATTTCCCTGCCGAGTGGGCTAAACATACAGCTACCTGGCTTTCGTGGCCGCATAAGGAGGCTTCATGGCCGGGTAAGCTGGATTCGGTATATCCATCATACATCGAGTTCATCAAAGTTTTAACCCGTAATGAGCTGGTGCGCATCAACGTGGTTGATGAAGCGATGGAGGCTTCGGTAACTTTTCAGCTGCAAAACGCGGGTGTTGATATGAGCCGGGTTGAACTGTTTGATTTTGGTACTAACGATGCCTGGTGCCGCGATCATGGCCCTGCCTTTGTTATCAATCTTGAAAATAAACAAAAAGCCATTGTTGACTGGGGTTATAACGCCTGGGGCGGGAAGTATCCCCCCTTTGATCTGGACGATGTGATACCTACAAAAATTGGTGAGCGTTTCGGTCTGCCGGTTTTTAATCCGGGTATTGTGATGGAAGGTGGTTCGGTTGATTTTAACGGTAAGGGTACTATTTTAACCACTACTGCCTGTCTGCTGAATAAAAACCGCAACCCGCATTTAAACCAGGATCAAATAGAAACTTACCTGCGCAACTATTACGGTGCCGAGCAAATTTTATGGCTGGGCGATGGTATTATAGGCGATGATACCGATGGTCATATTGATGATATCACCCGCTTTGTAAATGAAGATACCGTAGTTACCGTAGTTGAAGATGATAAAAACGACGAAAACTATCACATACTACAGGAAAACCTGGAAACCTTAAAAAACATGCGTCTGCTTAACGGCAAACAACTGAACATAGTTGAGCTGCCGATGCCCGAAGCCGTGATTTATGATGATACACGCCTGCCGGCATCTTACGCTAACTTTTATATAGCTAATTCTGCGGTTATTGTGCCCACTTACCGTTCGGTAAATGACGATAAGGCTTGCGATATTTTACAGCAATGTTTCCCTGACCACGAGGTTATCGGTATCGATTCTACCGATATTATATGGGGGCTGGGCAGTTTCCATTGCCTGAGCCAGCAGGAACCGGAAGTGTAAGCAGAAGGTGGGCTTAATGCCTTTTTGTCTAAAAAAGATTTAGCTAAAAATATGTTATTGTGAAGCAATCGCGAATTATACAGATTTGCTCTGTCAACTTCGCGGTTGCATGCCACACTCAATAATGTTTTTGCTTAACAGCCATGATAAGCTTTAAATCGTGATAACCCACCAATCCCCAAAAATCCTGGTTCAGACAAAAAATAAGGTATAAGCCTGAATTTCAAAATCTCAAATCTCTTATCTTACATCTCATATCTAATTTTTATCTTTGCCCATGCAAGAAAAAATCCTCATTCTTGACTTTGGCTCGCAATTCACCCAACTTATAGCGCGCCGTGTCAGGGAGCTCAATATTTACTGTGAGATCCACCCGTTTAATCATTATCCCGAAATTGACAGCACTGTAAAAGGAATCATACTTTCCGGCAGTCCGTATTCTGTACGGCAGGAAGATGCCCCAAGGTTTGATTTTGAGCAGTTTCATACCACACGCCCCATTTTAGGTGTTTGTTATGGGGCGCAATATGTAGCTCATTTTCATGGCGGCGAAGTTTTGGCTTCAAGCACCCGTGAGTATGGCCGCGCCAACCTGGATTTTATTAATAAGGAAAATCCGCTGTTTAAAAACATTCCCGAAAGCTCGCAGGTATGGATGTCGCATGGCGATACCATTGACCGCATTGGCGATAACTTCGAGATCATTGCCAGTACCGATACCGTAAAGGTTGCGGCATACCAGGTAAGCGGTACCCAGACTTACGGCATCCAGTTTCACCCGGAGGTAACCCACAGTATCGACGGCAAGCAATTGCTGGAGAACTTTTTGGTTGACATTTGCGGTTGCAAACAAGACTGGACACCCGATTCATTCATCGAAACTACCATTGCCGCCCTGCGTCAAAAACTGGGCGATGATAAAGTAGTGCTTGGCCTTTCAGGCGGTGTCGATTCATC
>NZ_JBCECK010000156.1:0-11091 GCF_039207105.1 Mucilaginibacter sp. | reverse complement strand
GCCCTAATGGTGATTTGGCTGTACGGTAAGATGCGCCTGTGCCTGAACAATACCCGCAGTTAGGGTCTGAGTATACCAGATAATAAATGCCTTTACGTTTAAACAAAGCAGGTGCTTCTGTTTTGCCATCAGTAACGGATTTAACGTGCTGGCCGGTACCGGTCAGATAATCGGCACTCAGCTTTTCAATAACGATGCTGCCTTTGGTGCGCCAATCGGTATAGGCCAGATAGGCTGTTCCGTCGTCGTCAACAAAAGTATCATGATCGCCGTTGTTTAAGCCGGCTACAGGCATTTCACTGTTCACGGCAAGTGTGGGTTCTTTTACCTCAACAAACGGGCCTACAGGTGTTTTGCTGGTGAAAACACGGTAGCCAACACGGTTATCGTATACGTTTATCCAAAGCACGTAAAGCCTGGTTTTCTGGTTATAAATAACATGCGGGCGAAAACAACCATAGGTTTTACCATCGCAACGGGTTTGCCATATGGTTGTTTGGGCGTTAAATAAAAAGCCTTTGTCTGTCCAGTGTGCAAGATCTGTTGATGAATACACTTTAAAACCACAAAACGGCGCCGATTTATTACCCCACTCAAAGCCGCAATCATAGCTGGTGCCATATAGGTAGTACACTCCGTTAAACAAGGCTATTTCACCATCATGGGCATCTATAGCGTTGCCCGGGTTATCAAATTTGGTAAGCTGCCTGCCATTGCTACTAAAGTTTTTTATAGTTTGGGCACAGGCTATCTGCGTAATTAAAAATATGCTTAAAAGGGAAGTAATAATTGTTTTCATCGGTTTAACTATTGGGATGCATAGAGCTGCACCTTCCAAATTTATTTTAATGAACCCGAATTGCACTTACATTATTTGATAATTTGTTTGCTGTTTATGGCATGAATCAGGAAGCGCCCAAGGCTCGTTTCCGGTAATCGGAAGGGGTGAGGCCGGTTCTTTTTTTAAACAGTTTGGAGAAATAAAAATAAGAGTCGAACCGGAGATCGCAGGAAATCTGTTTGATAGGTATACCAGGATCATTCAATAAACTTTTGGCCCGTTCAATTTTTAACTGAATATAATATTGCCCCGGCGACAAGCCCGTATGGGTTTTAAACACTTTGCGAAACCAGGAGTAGCCAACCTGTAATTGCTCGGCTGCTATCTCCGGCGAAAAATCCTCGGCTATATTGGATCGGAATAATAGTCGTGCCTTATTAATGATCACTTCTTTATCTTCAGATTCAACCGCGTTTTGTTTGATAATGGAATGAAAACTGCCTAATAAATGCAAGGCAGCACCTGATATAAGGGGTTGGTAGCCGGGAGCTTCCTGTTTTGTTTTTTCAATGATGCAGTTAAAAATATCAAATGTTTTTTCGTTAAAGCCGATATACAAACAAGGATTATCGGGTTTAAAAAAATGCTTTTGAGCCAGGTTATCTATAATGTCGCCCTTAACACCTATCCAGTATTCGTCCCAGCCGGTTTCGGTATTAGGTTTATAGCGATGCCTTTCGCCCGGAAAAAGAATGATGATAGTACCTGCCTTAATTTCTGTTTGGGTGCAGCTGTCAGATTCAAAAACACCCTTGCCTTTGGTGATGTAAATGATCTGGTATTCATTCAAAACACGGCCGGCATTCCAGTTAAAATAATGGTGGGCAGGGTGACTTTTTACCGGATATAAGCCTGATGCTTCAACGCGGGTGCAGCCGGCGTTTAAAACACATAAACCCCAATTTTCATCTTCTTTACTAACCGGCAGGTATCTGTAGTAATTAATCATTCCAATATTGGTTGGTATTAGTTATAGGCTATTGATCCGTAGCCTCCTGGTTTACAATTTATAAAAATATTAAACTTTAAGTAAAAAACAGATGTGGGCAATATCAATAGGGTTTTAATGTCAAAAAACATAAACAAAATATCAAATAGTTAATAACCGGCTTATCAGGTTAATTAAATCAAAAACTACAAATCAAATATCAAAACATACATTGTAAAAAAGGGTCGGCAGGATAACTTTGAATCATCAATAATTAGCCAGTTAATACCAACGTATTACTTCATATAAACGGTCACCGTCTTTGTTAATAACAATTGCCGTAAATGTGATGGTCAACCTGCCCGATTTTTTATAACATATTGTAAATAAAATGCTGACAAAAACAACAATTGCCCCCGTGGTTAAAGTGGGGCTTTTTGGAATTGGTTTAAACGTTTATTGGGATCAGTTTGAAGGATTAGAAAAGCGGCTTTCCGGCTATGTTGAGATAGTGGCTGATAAGCTCAAAACCTCTGGTGCGGAAATTGTAAACCTGGGCCTGGTAGATACGCCTCAAAAAGCATTTGAGGCCGGCAATCGTTTCAGAACCGAGGGGGTAGATATTATATTTTTATATGTAACCACCTATGCTTTGTCTTCAACCGTGTTGCCTGTGGTTAAAAAAGCCAACGTGCCGGTAATTGTACTTAACCTGGCACCTGATGCAGCGATTGATTATACCGCTTTTAACAACTTAAAAGACCGCACAGCCATGACGGGGGAATGGCTGGCCTATTGTTCGGCCTGCCCGGTACCGGAGATAGCCAATGTTTTTAAACGATCCAATATTCCTTTTTACCAGATAACAGGCATATTGCATGGCGATGAGCATGTTTGGCAGGAAGCCGCTGAGTGGATAGAAGCCGCCAAAGTAGCCAGCCAGATGTATCATAACACACTTGGCCTGATGGGTAATTATTACTCAGGTATGCTGGATATATACGCTAACCTTGCCCTGCATTGTGCCGCATTTGGCGGTCATATAGAAATTGTAGAGGTTGATGAACTGTCGGCACTAAGGGCTAATGTATCTGCCGATGAAATTAAGCTCAAGGTTGATGAAATTTACAAGAGCTTTGATGTTCAGGATGATTGCCCGGTGGAAGAAATAGAACGCGCTGCTATAACTGCTGTGGCGCTGGATAAACTTGTTCAGAAGCATAACCTGGGTTCGATGGCCTATTATCATAAGGGGACAGGTAATGCGGCTAATGAGGATACCATGAGCTCGGTTATAGTGGGGAACTCCCTGCTTACAGCCGCTGGTATCCCGGTAGCTGGCGAGTATGAGGTAAAAAATGCCCAGGCCATGAAAATTATGGAATGCTTTGGTGCCGGAGGTTCTTTTACTGAATACTATGCTATGGATTTTACCGATGATGTGGTGCTGATGGGACATGATGGGCCCTGTCATCCGGCTATTGCCGAAGGGAAAATCAAGGTTAAACCATTGCAGGTTTATCATGGTAAGGTAGGTAAAGGTTTATCGGTTGAAATGTCTGTTAGTCATGGTCCGGTTACCTTGTTGTCGGTAGTAGAAACAACTGATGGTAAGATCATGTTCCTGGTGGCCGAGGCCGAATCAGTTGCCGGACCAATTTTGGAGATTGGAAATACCAACAGCAGGTACAGATTCCCTATAGGAGCCCGAAATTTTGTGGAGAGCTGGAATGCTCAAGGGCCAGCACACCATTGCGCGGTTGGCAAAGGTCACATCGCATCCAAAATAAAAAAGCTGGGCGATATTTTAGGCCTGCAAACCATTAAGGTATGCTGATTACAACTGTAAATTTATTAAGTTACATTGCTTATTTATGGAAATTCACATGAAACAAAAAACATTCACTTTAGCGCTTTTGATATGCTGCTGCGTTTCATTAAACGTACATGCCCAGCAATATTTAGACGGCAGGCCATCCGCCTCATTAAGGTTAGTTTGTAAAGATGAAGGTGTAGTATTAAGGCATGGTGATGGCGCCGATAGCTGTGATACATTTGGCGCAAGAGAGGCTATTGTGAATAAGGATGGTAATAAATATTATTTATTTTATGATGGGGCAGGTAAAGATGGCTGGAAGGCATGCTTAGCAGAAAGTAATGATCTGAGAAAATGGACTAAAAAGGGCGCTATACTTACCCTGGGTGATTCAGGGAAAATGGATTCAAAAAGTGCATCGTCTCCCTGGATCATTAAAAGCGATGGCATGTGGCACATGTTTTACCTGGGCACTCCGCATACCTCGCCCGCTCCCGACAGGATACCGGCATTCCCTTACCTTACTATGAAGGCGCAGGCCAAATCAATTGAAGGTCCCTGGATTAAACAATATGATGTTACCCCCTTTATTGAAAAAGCCAACAGCTTTTATACCGTAACCTCCAGTCCCGGGTTTATTGTTAAGGTAAACGGCGAGTTTCTGCAATTTTTTAGCGGCGCGTCGCAGGATGCTAACGGGACCAAAAGAACACTGGGATTTGCACGGACTAAAAACCTGAACAGCAGCTGGAATATTGATCCAAAACCATTGTTCCCGCCAACAGAACAGGTAGAAAATTCCTCTGTGTTTTTTGATGAGGCTACTAAAACCTGGTATTTATTTACCAACCACATTGGTATAACCAAAGAGAACGGAGAATATACTGATGCTATTTGGGTGTTCTGGACAAAGGATATTTACCACTGGAACGAGCAAAACAAAGCCGTAGTGTTAGATAAAACCAATTGTACATGGGCTAAAGGCGCTATTGGGATGCCGACTGTAATTAAAGTAGGAAACAAACTGGCCATGTTGTACGATGGGGTAGAAGGCACCAGCACCAGCCACATGCGCCGTGATATTGGCCTGGCCTGGATGCAGTTACCTTTAAAGATCAGCGGTAAGTGAAGCTTAACTAAGCTGTTTCCTTTTATTGCTTAAATATCTCCTGACCGGTATATCATAAACTACCATAACCAGGTAAGCAAAGCCTACCATTGCAATTAATCCAGATATAATGATCAAGGCTAATTGACAGGTGTTGGGCTTATGGCTGTTATAATAGTTAGAGAACATCCAAATAAACGCATAGTGCGTCATGTACAGCGGGTATGATATTTTACCGGAGAATACGCACAGTCTTTTAAAGGCTGATGTTAATGTAGCGCCTGCCCCTAATGCAACTAATAATGGGAAATAAAACAGCACTACAAAAGTCTCGGTTAGCCAGTTCCATTTAGAGTAGGGCATTAAAAAGGCAAAGGCTAATAATATCGCTATGCCAATAAAGCCCAGGCGGGATTTAATGATCCAGTTTGAACGGTAAACGAGCAGCCCAGCCATGAACGAAAAACAGATACGCACGCAGCCATCCCAAAAATTTTCGCCGCCCCAGCCACCCATTAAATTGCCTGCACGGTAGCAAACAAGGCAAATAGGTACAGCGGCAATCAGCGTTAATACTAATAACAAGCGTTTGTTGAGTTTGCAGAGTATAAAGGCGTAAAAGATATTGGCAACATATTCCCAAAATAATGACCATGCGGGGGCATTGAAACTGAACAAGTTAAAATAGCGTTCGGGCATGGTAGGGTAAGGAATGAGGAGAACAGATGTCAGGAAATACAATATGATCTTGCCGGCACTTTGTTGTATGGCATGCGTATTAAAAGGATCAAACAAATAAGTTATCAGCCCCAATATAGAGCCTAATATAACCAGTGGGTGTAAGCGTATGATCCTTGATTTAAAAAACTCAAATACCCCCATTTTACCAATCCGATCATTATAAGCATAACCAATCACAAAACCTGATAAGCAGAAAAAGAAATCAACAGCCAGAAAACCATGCCCGATAAAATTTTTGCTATAGTCTGAGTAAACCATTTCCATAAAGTGAAAGGTTACAACCGCCAAAGCTGCTACGCCCCTTAATCCGTCAAGAATTTCAAAATGTTGTTTGGTTTTTAATATATCAGGGCTTAATGTTTTCTCAGTCATTAATGTTAATTCTTATAAGGCTAAAATTTGTATTGCAGGGAGCACATAGGGGTTACGCGCGGTTTCAAGGATACCGAATAATTACTGCTTTGCCAAATTTTTGAACAAATTGCGGAGAGAATTAAAGGTTCTTATTGGCGAAGTAAATTCAGCTATTGTTGAGCTATCTTATATTTTAAAAAGGCTTTTTATACCTGTTACCGCGATTTGTAAGCCTACACAGAATATTAAAAATGCTGTAATCCGGTTTACTATTTTTTCGCCGTTTGAGCCGAGGTAATCAATAAGTGTTTTTGTATTGAGATAAAATATATAGATAAGTAGGCACATGAAAACAATAGAAAGCAGTATAGCCCCTGTGTTTAAATAATAATTTTTCATATCGGGCGAGGCACTGTGCGCGCTCAGTGTAAACAATACGGAAATAGTGCCTGCACCCGTAGTGACCGGAAATGTGATGGGATAAAATAATTTATCCTCTATATTTTGATAGCCTGATAATTTGGCTTGCTTCTCTGCATCGGCTGCCGGATCTTTTTCCTGTTTATCTGACGATAGAAATTCCCACCCCATTTTACAGATCATTATGCCACCGGCCAATTGAATAACCGGGATAGAAATGCCAAACAGTTCCAGTATCCAATGGCCTGCAAATAATGATACAGTACAAATAAAAAAAGCGTATAAAGTGATGCGGCCAACGGCCTTCCGTTTTTCGGCCTTGCTCAGGTGTGAAAAATAAGGGGTAATGATAAATGCTGACCCAACCGGGTTTATAACCGGAAATAACGCGATAATGCCTATAAAAAGCAAATGGACAAACGGGTGGTAAACAGGCATTGGTAATAGGAGCTAATGTATTGATAATTAGATTGAAATATACATAAAACAAAATAGTTGCACAAGCTGGGTATTAGCCATGTGCAACTATTTGATATGTCAATTAAGCCTTGCTAACAGATCAGGGCATTACGGCTGGCTTTTGGCTTAGTATATATTTTATTCTATCCTGATTATTCAGGGTATCAGCTTTTAAGGTAAGATCTTTACCCTCATAACACGCGTAGCTAAGCACAATTGGGTTTTCAATTGATGAGGTTGATTTAAGCAATTCCACCTGTTGCAGGTTGCCGGGAATATTGGCGCCAAACCAATGCTGGTCATCCTGCTGTTTCCAGGTAACCAAAGCAAATACCTCGCCCGCTTCAATTTGGTTTGTACCGGCTATAGCGGTTTTTAATGCTAATGGGTTGCCGTAAAGTGTTGAGGTAGTCCCCTGTTTTTTGTTGATAAATGTGGTGATAACTTTTAACCCTAACTGATCAAATTTAAATGATGCCGGCAGCGCGGCCGGGGGATTGGTTAATTCATCAATAGTAGGTTTATGATTGCAGGCATAAACACCAAAAACTATGGCTGCCAGAAATAAATATTTTATACTTTTCATGGTTTTAGTGTTTGATAGGAAGCGTGAAAACAAAATCTTCGTTTTTCATTGGGCGATGGCAGTTAATGCATTCGTTAGCAAAAAGCGGGGTTTTGCCATAAGGTACCATCTTAGGGGTTTTAAACCGGGCAAATCCCCAGCCGCCTGTAGACGCGTATTTTTTATCGTCCTTGATCATATACTCCACCTGTAAAAAAGCGCCGGGATGTATGTTACCGTCCTTATCAACCACCTGGGCCCAGGCAACTTTGGCCATTATACTTCCGTTTGGCCATGGGCGGATATTGTTTTCCTTAACCGCTTTCACCGCGATATCATTACCTAAAATTGCACGCAGAGTGTTGTTATCAAAACGTTCACTGGTGCTCAGCGGCTGCCAGTTTTTATAATCAGGAATGTAAGTAATTCCGTTAAGAGCCACCGGAAGGTTGGCTGGCGATAACTGATTTTCCTGCCATTTTTTGTATTGTTTATCAGCAGCGTTGGTTTTAGCAGTATCACCGTATATAGCTGGTTTCACCATACCCTGCAAATAGTTTTTGAGTGTAGCAAGCTGGTTTGCCGATATTTTGGCTGAGCTGTGTACCATTTCATAATCCTTAAGCGGCATGGCCCCTTCCTGAATTTGGTTAACCGCCTCCCATAGCTTTGCTTTTTGATCAGGTGCTGCTAAGTTGCCCCAGTCCGAAAAATTCAAAACCTTACGGCCATCCCTAATGTGCTGTGCTACGCGCCAGTTAACAGGTGTGATCTGATCAAACCAACGTAATTGCGTTTCGTTAGAGTGGCAATCATAGCAGGCCTGTTTGATGATGGTTTTTACTTCAGCCGGAGCTTGCAGGTCGGCGGTTACGGGCGGGTTCTTGATCTCAGGCCTTATAAACTGTATTATTATAAAAACAATAAGCAGGCACGCCAAAAAAAGATAGGTTCTTTTTCTGAAAGGGGTTTTGCGCGGGTTATTCATAGTATTTTTTTTTAAAAATAGTACGGCTAAAGCTTACAGGTATTTCTTATTCGGTGAACAGGCAAATACGCTCGTTAAATGAATAACGAGAGCGGCATACTAATTTAATGAATAGTTATTGTAATGTACTATAAAAATCATTTGCCTCACGCATAGCGGCTGAGCAAACAGCATCCAGATCGGCTATTATTAGTGCAATATCCGAATCGTCAGGTTGGGCAAATTCCAGTGCATCCAGAATATTGTTCAGGCGCGGTAACAAGCCCATAATGGCTACGCTGGTTTTCATATTATGCGCAATCCTGTTTAACTCCTGGTAGTTTTTGGTGTCAAGGGCGGTTTGCAAAGCCGATAGGTCTTGAGGAATACATTCCAGAAACTGGCCGGTAACCGTTTTTTCATATGCGATATTGCCTTTGCTAATCTCTTTCATATAGCTTAGGTCGATAACCTCGTAGCTGCCAGCCTGAGCGGTATTAATAGCTTTGTCTTCCGGCGCCGGTTTCGGAGTAACAAACTTATTGATCAGTTTAAACAGATCATGTTCATTAATGGGTTTGGAAATGTATTCATTCATGCCGTGGCTTATACATTTTTCACGTTCGCCGGCCATCGCGTGTGCAGTCATGGCAATAATGGGCACATTTGATTTTATAGTTGTACGGATATAGTTAGTGGTTGTGTAGCCGTCCATGCCTGGCATTTGTATATCCATCAGTACCAGATCGTACTGTTTTGTTTTTAATTTGCTGATAGCATCGTTCCCGTTACCTGCAATATCAAAGGCGGCATTCCATTGGGTAAGCAAATGTTTCATGAGGCTTTGGTTCATGGTGTTGTCATCAACCACCAGGATGCTTACTGAGGTATTGATCTTATCTTTATAAAGCTCTGCCTCAGCATATGGCTCATTATTTAACTGCTCGTTGGCAATGGTATAAGGTATGTAAAAATGGAACTCGGTGCCTTTACCGGGTTCGCTTTTAACTTCAATATTACCCTCTTGCAATAAAACTAAGTTACGTACAATGGAAAGGCCCAGCCCGCTGCCGCCATAGTTGCGGGTGATAGAATCTTCGGCCTGGTTAAAGCGTTCAAATATGGCAGTGAGTTTTTGTTTGTCAATGCCAATACCGGTGTCGGTAACCCTGAAACCCAATTGTATCTTTCCAGCTTTTATCAGCTGGTTATAGATCTCTACCCTTATCTCGCCGCGTTCGCTGAATTTTAAAGCATTGCCAATCAGGTTAACCAATATCTGTGTTAAGCGCGTCGCGTCGCCTATTAAAGTATCGGGTACATCCGGGGCAATTTTGCTGTGAAACTGCAGCCCTTTTTCCCGAACCCGTTCATTAAACAGCGTTTCAATAGAATGTAAAAGACCGCTAACGCTAAAAGGGGCATGAACAATGCGCATCATACCTGCCTCAATTTTTGAAAGGTCAAGTATATCGTTAACAACCATCATCAGGTTTTCGCCGGCACTTTGAATGGAGCCCACAAACTCTTCTGATTGGGTGTTCAGCTGCTGGCGCTTTAGCAAATTGGTAAATCCCAGTATCGCGCTTAGCGGTGTGCGGATCTCATGGCTCATGTTAGCCAGAAAGTTTTCTTTTACCTGCGCAGCCTCCTGCGCTTTTTTTTCTGATACATCCAGTTTAACAATCAACTGACTTTGTAAACGGAACTGATTGATAATAAATAAACAAAGAATAGCCCCGCTCAGCAACAAAATCGCTATCAGGATATTCCGGTACAGCATTGTTTTTTGAACGTTTTCCTGAATACTTGTACTCAGTTTGATCATCATGTTTTGCCGGCTGCTGTAAATTTTGCCGGTAACCATCATGATTTCGTTTGATATGAGCCTGGCTCTCGGATTGGCGATGAAGCTGGTATCATTCATTTTACCGGTGGCCATGAAACGCCCCATGAGTATATTTTTGATCCGTACTTTGTCAGTAGCCAAAACATTTAACCGGTCTATATACTGTTTAATCTTTGGGTCGGTATTATAGCGGGTGATGGAATCCAGATAGGATTTAACCGTTTGTATCTTACTATCCACCCCTTCCAGGTGCGAGGTGTCGTCTGTTGCTATGGCCGCTCTGATGCGGCTTTCAACGCCCAGTATATCGCGGTCAACTTCGCGCAGATGATCGCTTAACTGTAATTCGCGCATCAGATTGGCGTTGCCTTTTATCAGTTTTGATGTGTTTTGGCTGGCACTGTAAAGTACAAATATGATGAGGGAGGTACCCAATAAAAATGCCGCCAGAATGAGGTAGTTGAAACGTTTGTTAGCCATTACAAATGATGGTAAAGCCATTGTTGGTTGTTAAAGGTGCTAACTACTGGTTAATAAACTATTCCAAATTCGGTAAACGCGGGTAAACTATCGTTGAACCGGTAAAAATTGACGGTTGCCTAAAAAATATTCATCCGGCTATTCAGCGCTTTTCTGTAAGCGTCGGCTACCGGTAAAAACTTACCGTCAACAACCAATCCTCCATCCTGTATGGTGTCAATTTTACTCAGTGCTATAATATATGAGCGGTGTACCCTGATAAATTTTGATGTCGGCAGCCTTTCTTCGGCAGCCTTTAATGTTCCGTGTATGGCATATACTTTTTGCGGCGTGTGAAACTTAACATAATCGCCCATAGCTTCTGCATACAGGATATCATCTATCCTCAATTTACGGGTTATGTTGGAGTCTCTTACAAAAATAAACTCCTCGGCCAGTACAGGTGGTTCGGCCGTGTTCTTACTTTCTAAAATTTCCCTGGCCTTATTAACGGCCTGTAAAAACCTGCCCGGGGTAACGGGTTTCACCAGGTAATCGGCAACATTCAGCTCAAAAGCCTCAAC
>NZ_JBCECK010000155.1:0-11132 GCF_039207105.1 Mucilaginibacter sp. | reverse complement strand
TCTGAAAAAAGATTCTGACGGTGACGGTGTTGCTGATCAATTTGACAAATGCCCTGGTACAGCTGCAGGTAGCGTAGTTGACGGTTCTGGTTGCGTTATCGTATTCCCTAAAGATACTGTTGCTACTCCAACTGCTACTGCTTACTCAAACATCCAGTTTGAATTTGATAGCTCAGTATTAAGAACTTCTTCTTACCCAGTATTAGATGCTACTTCTGCTGACTTAAGATCATCTGGTAAAGCTGTTGAAGTTGACGGTTACGCTTCATCTGAAGGTACTGCTGCTCACAACATCAAATTATCAAAAGACCGTGCTAACTCTGTAAAAACTTACTTAGTTAACTCTGGTGTTGATGCTAAAAAAGTAAAAGTAAAAGGCTTTGGCGAAACTAACCCAATTGCTGACAACTCAACTGAAGAAGGACGTGTATTAAACCGTCGTGTTCAGTTCAAACAAAAATAATTTTAAATTAAATATTGTTTGCGAAGGCTCCGGATAACCCGGAGCTTTCTTTGTTTTATAGAGTTTGTAAAGTATAGCAATATTTAGATTAGGGTCGTAAATACTGATTATGTATTAGTCGTCTGAAGATTGAAATTGAATACAGCCCCTGAACAAAGAGAGAAGTATAGTTAAGTGAATGGCGTATCCTATAATTAAATTCTATAGGCTTTATTACTTGCAATAATTACCAGCTACATATTGAGCCTATCCTCATATCATTTAAAAAGAATCTGCACACCTATACATTTGCAAATCCGCACATTATCTGCACATCCGCACATTTACACATCCGCACATTATCCCCCCACCTACCTCACGCTCTTACGAAGCACTATAAAGTAGCCGGCGATAAATACCGCTATGGATATCATGATACTCACCGGAACATCTTTAGTAAAAACATCTATTTGAAGCTTACCCATTGCCTGATTACTTTGGCTTATCATAGTATTTACAGCCACTGAGGGATGCGCGTACGGAAACAAATAAGCGTATTCCCAATTGTTAATAGCCAAAATAACACCCGCTATGGTGCACACAAACCCAAGCCCTATGGGCTTTAAAAAGTCGGCCCAAAGTAGGCTCAGCAAAAACTGTATAGAAAGTATCCCTAATGATGATAAAAAGAGCTTGAAATAAATCAGTAATAGCTCTTTTTCCATATGGTAGCTACCAAATCTCAGTTGCGGCTTTACCATGCCTAGTAAGTTACCAAACCCAATGGTAAACAAAACAAAAAGTGCCAGGCACAATAACACCAGGAACAAGGCGTAAAAATATTTGGCTCCATATACTGCCCAACGCGAAACCGGCAAGCTGAACAAACTCTTCCAGCTACCGGCCACATGCTCTATACTATTTACAGCGTAAGCTATAAAAATCACGTACATGGGGAGCAATAAGGAGCCCATCACTCTTATGATAGCACCTGCAAATTGCATCCACAACTTCATGGGTGCCATATTTACCAGCTTTTCACTTTTGGTATAAAAGCCTACAAATAATAGCAGACAAAGAAGTAGTGGTAATAACACAGCGGCCCAAAAACCAAGCGTTTTTTGATTTTTAAAAAATTCCGACCGGAACGATAGCAGGAATCCATTGATCATGATCAGGCTGCGTTTTGAGTGATAGCAAGGAATAGTTTTTCCAGATCTTTTTGTTGTTTAATTATGCCGAACACCTTATACCCATTTTGAATAAGCAATGTATTCATCAGGCTCATTTGCTCTCTGGAAACATAGGTTACATATACATACTGCTCGGTAACATCAGTAACGGTATAGTTCTTCCGTTTAAGCAAATTTGCGGCATCCACGGTGTTATCGATCTCTATACATACCTGCGGGTGACTGATGGCCTCCAAGTCTTTCACGCTACCCTGAAACAGTAATTCACCATGATCGATAATACCAACATGCGTGGCCATGCGCTCTATCTCGGCCAGTAAATGGCTGGATATAAAAACTGTTTTATTGTGGTGTGATACCAGCTTGAGCAGTAACTCACGCACTTCAATAATACCGTTGGGATCAAGCCCGTTGGTGGGCTCATCCAGTATAAGTAGTTTGGGATCGGGAAGCAGGGCAAGCGCTATGCCCAAACGCTGTTTCATCCCAAGTGAGTATTGACCTGCTTTTTTATTTGCGGCACCGCTTAACTGAACAAGATTAAGCATTTCGCCAACCCGGGTTGCAGGTATTTTGAGCAACAGAGCCCGATTTTGTAAGTTTTCTTTACCTGTAAGATGATGATATATAGCCGGCTGCTCAATGAGCGCGCCTATTTTCGATAATATATTAATGCGGTTATTGTGATACTCCTGTTCAAAAATACGAATGCTGCCGTGTTGGGTTTTTAGCAGGTTTAACAGGAGTTTGATGGTAGTGGTTTTCCCGGCCCCGTTGGGACCGAGAAAACCATATATGCTGCCTTCAGGAACTTGCAGGTTTAATGATTTAATAACCTGCTGATTGCCGAAGTTGAAGGATAACCCCTCAGTATGTATTACCATACATGGTTACTCTTTGCTATTGAGCAAACTGTTTTAACCATAGTAACACCTTTGTAAAACAATGAAGTTGCGTGCACTGAAGCGCCAACTATTGCCGAATCCTTTTTTTGTTTAAACTGATAGCTTACACCTAATATAAGGGCGAACATTACAGGTATCAGTAACATTACAAAAGGATTTGAGTTTTTGATAAGCGTTTTCATTGAGAGTTGATTTTTGATACAACAAAGGAATATTAAATATTTTACCCCCTAAAATGTATTAGACCAACGCCATAGCTTTATAGATGAACGCCCAATTCAATGAAATAACCCGTTCATCGATTTTAAAAGGCAGTTCATCGATAAAATGAAATACTATATATAAATGTACCAACATATAATGAGCAAAATATTAAATTAGATGCCTGTAGCCCTTTATTAAAATGGCGATTAAAAACAAAGCGGATGGAGGCTATAATTTCAGAGGAAAAACAATCACGTATTATCAAAGTGGGCTGGCAGGTATTCTGGCATCTGCTTTTTTGGCTATGTATCATTTCCCTTTTAATGTACCTGGCCCATACCGATTCTGAAGTTACCAACCGCGAATTACTGATCAAGCTACTGCTCTTCCCGGCTATTAATATCAGCTTGTTTTATATCAATTTCCTCATCTACATCCCTAACTTTTTAGATAAAAAGCGCTATTGGGCATATGCAACATTTGTTATTGGTACCATAGTGCTTTATGGCTTTGGCAAATATGCAGTTGGCCTAATGTACAAGGATGTTGTGCTCACCCACATGGGGAAGCCCGTCCCTTTTCCATCATATTTTTTGGCTACCATTTTCAGCAGTCTTATATTTATCTTTTTAAGCGTTGTGCTCAAATTCACTACCGACTGGTTTTTGAATGAACGTATACAGCGCGATCTGGAAAACCAACGATTAAGCGCAGAGCTGGCCTTCCTTAAATCGCAAATTAACCCTCACTTTCTGTTTAATTCCTTAAACAGTATTTACTCGCTCGCCTATCAACGCTCAGAAACCACTCCTGAAGCCATCCTTAAGCTATCGGAAATAATGCGTTATATGTTGTATGAGTGTAATGATAATAAGGTTGACCTGAGTAAAGAACTACAGTATCTGCAAAATTACATTGACCTGCAAAAAATACGATTTGGGAACAAGGCCTTTATTGATTTTAAGGTGATGGGCAACGTAACCAACCAGCAAATTGTACCGCTGTTACTCATTGCTTTTATTGAAAATGCTTTTAAGCATGGGGTTGCCAATGATGTAACATCGCCCATTAAACTGGTGATTAACGTTGATGAATGCAAGCTTCATTTTTTTATCCAGAATAAAAAGCATACGCATAACCGTGATTCATCCGGAGGTATAGGCTTAAACAATGTACAGCGTCGCCTTAACCTGCTTTATCCTGAAAAACATACCCTCAAAATAAGAGACGAAGCCGATACTTATACCTGCGAATTATCAATAGTTTTATAGCCCATTTACTTAGCCGAACCTTTCCTGTTTTAAACCGGAACAAAAAAATTAACAACGAACCATTAGAACGCTTATTTTTACAAAATGATCAGATGCCTGGTAGTTGATGACGAGCCTTTAGCGCTGCATATTCTGGAAGATTATATTTCCAAGATACCTTTTTTGCAACTGGTGAAAGCCACAACCAACCCCATTGAGGCCCTAACCTTAGTACAAACCGGGGATGTTGACCTCGTATTTTTAGACGTGCAGATGCCGGAACTTACAGGCATCCAGTTTTTAAAAATATCAAACGGCAGGGCAAAAGTGATCTTAACAACTGCTTATCCGCAATATGCCTTGGAGGGTTATGAATTGGATGTAGTTGATTATCTGCTTAAACCTATCGCGTTCGACAGGTTTTTTAAATCGGTTCAAAAGGCGCAAACCATTATACAACCTGTAGCTAAAACTGTTGCGGCCGAGCCGGTGCAACAAGATGATTTTTCGACCGATTTTATTTTTGTTAAAACCGAGCATAAAATACAAAAGGTATACCTGCACGATATTCTATTTATTGAAGGCCTTAAAGATTATATATCCATCTTTACCACTGCCGAGCGCATTATTACCCTGCAGGGAATGAAAAAAATGGAAGATGCCCTGCCCGAGCGGCATTTTGTACGGGTACATAAATCATATATTGTAGCCCTCAATAAAATAGACAGCATTGAACGCAGTCGCATTCAAATTGGCGAAAAAATTATCCCGGTAGGCGATACCTATCGAGATGAATTTTTCAGGATAATTGAGGATAAAAACATTTAGTCACCCGCAGCTGGAAACAATCGACACAATAGCTTGCACTATATGCCGATGTTCTGCATCAATTCATCTGACATGTCTTCAGAACGCGAATTAATTTCGTTTATCGGCACTTCCAGCTTACCCACACCAACCGGATAAACTATCTTTCTTTTACCAAAAGGAGTGGCTATAATTTCACTAACAGCATTTGTAATTAAGCTGGTGTCCTGTGGTTGATTGTATGTAGTAAACAAACGAATTATTTTATCCCTGGCATTGGCATACCACGATCCATAGTTACCGGCAAGTGCCCGACTTTCAACTGCCATATATTTTGTACTTATATCCGTTTTAAAAGAACCTGCCTGCACAATAACAGAATCAATCCCGGCATGCTTTAACTCATAATTATAATTTTTTGCTATGGCATGAATAGCAGCTTTAGAGGCACTGTAAGCGCCCATAAATGGTAATTGAAAAGCGCTCATCCTACTTGATATAAGAATCAGAAGCCCACTGCGGTTTTGATGCATATAAGACAATACAGCTTTAATAACCCGGTTAGGGCCAAATACCATAGTTTCAAAAATATCCTGAAGCTCCTTGTCAGTGTACTCCTCGAGCAATCCAACGGTTCCTAAACCCGCGTTATTGATCAAAACATCAATTTTATCATTACAATGTGTTGCAATTGATTCAACTGCTGCCTTTACCGATTCCTCATTATTAACATCAAGTTCATATACAAATATGTTCACGTTATTTTGCTTACCCCATAAGGCTAATTCAGCTGCCGCGTGTTGATTGGTGGTTTTAATGTTACGCATGGTAGCATATACGGTATGCCCTTCTGTTGCCAGTTGCTTAGTCATTAGCAATCCAAATCCACTGCTGCATCCTGTAATTATCACATTTTTCATTTTCACTTCAATTAAAGTACAAACTTATATAATTGAACCCGCCAGGCATATCGCCACTATCGGGGATTTTTAATGCTACTATTTTTAGAATAGTTTTGTATATAATTCAATATGCAGCAGTGAGCAGACTTACGAAGTTTTAAAAACTTCGTAAGTCTTACACCAACCTTGATGTCCCCAAATGCAAAAAAGCCAGCAATTCTTAAATTACCGGCTTTGTTTATAAATAAATATAGTTTACTTCACCTCTGTTTCTTCCACAATGTCTTTTTCGCCGATTTGCTGACGCCACATGGCATAGTAAAGTCCTTTTTGAGCCAGCAGGTCATGATGCTTGCCCGATTCAATGATGCGGCCTTTTTCAAGCACAAATATGCTATCGGCATGCATAATGGTTGATAGGCGGTGAGCTATCAAAATGGTAATATGGTTTTCAAGCTCCGAAACATTACGGATAGTTTCGGTGATCTCCTCTTCGGTTATAGAATCCAGACTTGAGGTAGCCTCATCAAACACCAGAATATCCGGCCTGCGTAATAATGAACGAGCTATGGAAAGACGTTGTTTTTCGCCGCCCGATACTTTCACACCGCCTTCACCTATTACGGTGCTCAGGCCTTTATCGGCACGGGCTAACAGCGTTTGGCAGGCAGCACGCTGCAACACATCCATACATTCCTCATCAGTAGCATCCGGCCTTACAAATAACAGGTTTTCGCGTATGGTACCCGAAAACAGCTGGGTATCCTGGGTAACAAAGCCAATCCGTTCACGCAGCTGATCGAGGTCAATATCTTTACTTAGAGTTCCGTTGTATAAAATATCACCTTCAAAAGGCTGGTATAAACCAACCAATAATTTTACCAGGGTAGTTTTACCCGAGCCTGATGGGCCAACAAAGGCAATGGTTTCGCCGGAGTTAGTTTCAAAGCTAATATGATTAAGCGCGTTACGGTTGGCTGTTAAATGTTTAAAGCTAACATCGCTAAAAGTTAGTGTATTTACTTTCTCAAGCAGTACAGGTTTCTCCGGTTTTTTATCAATCGGAGTGCTCAATATGCCTTTAAAGTTAGCTAATGATACCTCAGCTTCGCGCCATGATAATATCACGTTACCCAACTCCTGCAATGGGTTAAATAAAAAGAACGAATAAAATAAAAAGCTAAAATATTGTCCCGGCGAAATGGTGTTTTTAAAAATAAGCAGTAACAATACCACCACCATCACGCTGCGCACAAAGTTCACCGTAGTACCTTGCACAAAGCTCATACTGCGTACATATTTTACCTTTTTAAGCTCCAGATCAAGAATTTTGTAGGTTGTTTTATTTAAACGTTCAATTTCCTGTTTGGCCAGGCCAAGGCTTTTAACCAGCTCAATGTTTCTTAACGATTCTGTAGTTGAACCGGCAAGAGCGGTGGTTTCCGAAACTATCTTTTTCTGGATGGTTTTTATACGGCGGCTCATGGCCATACTCACAAAAGTAATGATGGGTATGGCAGCAAAATACACCAGTGTTACCTGGTAACTAACGCTCACCGAATACACAATAACAAATATCATCCCGATGAGGGATACAAAAAGGATACTGATAAAAGCGGTAATAAATTTTTCGCAGTCAAGCCTTACTTTTTGTAAAATGCCCAGCGTTTCGCCGCTGCGCTGGTCTTCAAAAACCTGGTAGGGTAACTCCAACGAGTGTTTAAGCCCGTCGGCATACATAGCCGCACCTACTTTCTGCGTAATAATGTTGGTAAAGTAATCCTGAAAGTTTTTGGCTATACGCGATACCATAGCAACCCCAATGGCCGCTGCTATAAGGATCAGCACCTGGTGCAGGTATTCATCGTATTGTAAAACAGTGCGTTTCTCAATAACACGGTCAACTATTCGGCCTGTTATCCAGGGATCAATCAACGAAAAGCCGATGTTCATAGCCGCCAGAAATAGCGCCAACACAACTATCCAGCGATGGTTTTTTAGGTAAGAAATTAATACATTCATGTTTCAACAACAAAAATAAAAAAAGGGAATGGCTAAGTAGCTCATTCCCTTTTAATTTGACATAAGGTTAATATTAAACCGTCATGATGTCTTTTTCTTTAGCCTCAGAAAGCTGATCAACCTTAACTATATAAGCATCGGTTAACTTTTGTATTTCAGCCTCTCCTGTCTTTATTTCGTCTTCAGATACGCCTTCAGTCTTTAATTTTTTGATCTTTTCGTTGGCATCTTTACGGATGTTACGAACAGCAACCTTACCTGTTTCAGCTTCGCCTTTAGCCTTTTTAACCAGGTCGCGGCGGCGCTCTTCTGTTAGTGGCGGCACATTGATACGGATGATGATACCATCATTTTGAGGGTTAACACCCAGATTAGCTTCTTTAATTGCTTTTTCAATAGCAGGCAATAATGATTTTTCCCAGGGCTGCACCACAATAGTACGTGCATCTGGTGTATTAACGCTACCTATCTGGCTTAACGGGGTTGGGCTACCATAGTAATCAACCACTACATCATCCAACATAGATGGATTTGCTTTACCAGCTCTTATTTTATTTAATTCACTATCTGCATGGTTAATGGCTTTATCCATTAATGCCTTTGCATCGGCTACTTGCTTTTTAATGAGTTCGCTCATCGGTTTTAATTTTTCACAAAAATAATAAAATCTATCACTTTAGTTATAGCCTGCCCGCAGTATTATAAAGTATGATACTAAGCATGAGGTTGACAAGGCCATTAGATAAATATTAAATAACCTTTTTTAACATTTATATCTATAAATAGTTATTTATATTAGCATACCTTTTACCTATGAAAACCATTTGGCTATTTATTCTGATGATAATTGGTGCTACCCAATTAAAAGCACAGCAATTAACCCAACCCGGTAAAACCGCGGGTAATTCCTTATATCAATATTTTAAACCAAAACGTGATAGTGATCTGTTTAAAATAGCTCCGGTTCAACCTAAAGCAGTCGAGTCAACGCCTGTGCCTACGGTAAAAGAAGTCATGGTAGCAGAAGTAGTTGACAATATGCCGATAGTTAAGACACGAAGTGACGATAAAATGCCTATAGTTAAACCCGGCAACCCAAATACTCACTACACCATGCTGATACAAGGTTATGGTAAGCTTAAACCAGATTCGATAAGCAAACAGCCTTAAAAGCTTAAAAATCCTTATTCAGTACTTTTTCCAGTTCGGCAAAGCTAATGTTCATTTTAACGCGGCCCTGCTTGGCGTAAGAGAGTTCGCCTGTTTCTTCTGATATAATGATGGCCGTAGCCTCATTGGCTTCCGTTACCCCGATGCCGGCACGGTGACGCAGACCAAATTGCGCAGGCAGGTCCGTTTTTTCGGTAAGCGGTAAAATACAACTGGCCGATTTTATTTTATTTTCGGAAATAACTACCGCTCCATCATGCAATGGGCTTGTTTTTTGAAAAATACTTTCCAGCAGGCGTTTAGATATTTTAGCATCCACCACCTCGCAGCTGTTTTGATAAAACTGTTCGTCGTAATATTTGGCGAATACGATCAATGCTCCCGTACGGGTTTGCTTCATGCTTTTGCAGGCATCAATAATTGGCTTGATACGGGCATAGTTATTTTTTTCGACCTCGGTTTTACCAAAAAAATATTGCCACCAGGCCTTATTACGCTGCAACGAAGCGTTTTTACCTACCAGCAACAAAAATCGCCTTACCTCCTGCTGAAAAACCACAATAACAGCAATAATACCTACATCAACAAACTTACCCAGTATTACGGTAAGCAGTTTCATATCAAGTGCCTTTACCACAAAGTTAAGGGCAAATATTACCGCGAAGCCTATAAATATATTTGCAGCTATAGTACCCCTGATAAGGTTGTAAAGCTGGTAAATAATAAAGGCCACCAGCACCACATCCAGAATATCAAAAAATGTGATTTTAGGAAAGCTTAAGAATACGGATTGCATTTACGAAGTTAATAAGTTTAAGGGTAAGTCATAACCGGGCGGCATACAAAGCACTTTTTTTAAATCGGTATGACTTTTACCCAATCAGCTATAATTCCATAAAGATAATGGCGCTAAACTAAAATTAAAAGTTTAACGTGTTGGAAAATACCTACTTATTACGCTCGGTGGTGAACCTCACCAACTGCTCAAGTCCGCGGTGCGAGTCGCTGTCGGGAAAAGTGTTTAATATTTCAAAAGCTTCGTCCTGGTATTTTTTCATTTGGGTTTCAGCATATTTCAGTCCACCGGTTTCATTTACAAATTTGATGATCTGTGCAATTTTGGCCGGATCATCATTATGATTCTTCACCAGGTTAATGATGCGTTTCTTTTCAGAATCGGTAGTGTTGGCCAATGAATAGATAAGCGGAAGGGTAACTTTTTTTTCCTTGATATCAATACCAAGCGGTTTACCAACGTCATCGGTACCAAAATCAAACATATCGTCTTTGATCTGGAAAGCGATACCTATTTTTTCACCAAACAGGCGCATTTTTTCAATCACCTCGTCAGACGCCCCGGCCGAAGCCGCGCCGCAGGCGCAACATGCCGCAATAAGCGACGCCGTTTTTTGCCTGATCACTTCGTAATAAACAGGTTCGCCAATATCCATTCGGCGTACCTTTTCAATCTGCATCAATTCGCCCTCGCTCATTTGCTTTACAGCTTCAGATACAATGCGGAGCAAATGAAAATCATTATTATCGATAGATAACAATAAGCCCTTCGACAGCAGGTAGTCACCCACCAAAACGGCTATCTTGTTTTTCCATAAAGCATTGATAGAGAAAAAGCCACGGCGCTGATAAGAATTATCTACCACATCGTCATGAACAAGCGAAGCAGTATGCAAAAGTTCAACCAATGCGGCTCCACGATGCGTTGATTCGTTAATGCCCCCGCATATGCTGGCAGCAAAAAACACAAACATGGGTCTGATCTGTTTTCCTTTACGCTTAACAATATAATGGGTTATGCGGTCAAGCAGAGGCACCGAGCTTTGCATAGAAGCCTTGAACTTCTCCTCAAACACATCAATATCGGCGGCGATAGGTTTTTTAATGTTGTTGATGCTCAGCATTTAAACTAAACAAGCTTTTTATGTGTAAAACTGCCTTTTGGCAATACGAAGCAAACATAAGCTAAAATTATTTATCTGCATTACGGGTAAATATTTTTTACTCAAATTAAACCAAAGGCCGCATGAACACTCTATAATATAAATGCCATGTTTTTTAGTTGAGTTTAAAGTTTTCATGTATGGCGGGGCTCCTGAATTGGGGCTTTGCTTTTTTATTGGTGGTGAAAGCAATATTATTATACCTTTGCAAACTAATTTTATCCGGAGAGGTGTCTGAGTGGTCGAAAGAGCACGCCTGGAAAGTGTGTATACGCCAAA
>NZ_JBCECK010000154.1:8166-11276 GCF_039207105.1 Mucilaginibacter sp. | reverse complement strand
TTTTATACCCGAAGCCGAAGTTGTGGCTGTATATGCCCGTAACCCCGAAAAAGCTAAAGCCTTTGCCGAAAAATATCAGATACCCCAATGGTTTGATGATGTAGATAAGCTCATTGCCGAGTCGGGTTGCGAAGTGGTTGATATTTGCCTGCCTAATTACCTGCACGCCCAGGCTACCATTAAGGCGGCCAAAGCCGGCAAGCACATCATTATTGAAAAGCCCCTCGCCGTAACTTTGGAAGAGGCCGACGAGATGATTGCCGTTTGTAAAGAAAATAATGTGAAGCTAATGTACGCCGAAGAACTGTGCTTCGCCCCGAAATATGAGCGGGCCAGGCAACTGGTTAAGGATGGCGCGGTAGGTGAAATATTTATGCTGAAGCAGGGCGAAAAACATTCGGGCCCGCACAGTGATTGGTTTTATGATATTAACCTTTCCGGCGGCGGCGTGATCATGGATATGGGTTGCCATGCCCTCGGCTGGTTCAGGTGGATGCTTGACCACGCCAAAGTAGCCAACGTGTATGCTACTATGAGCACCGTGTTTCATAAAGGCCGCACCAAAGGTGAGGATAACTCGGTTATTATTGTGGAGTTTGAGAACGGTGTTACTGCCGTTGCCGAAAACAGCTGGGCCAAACACGGTGGTATGGACGACCGCTGCGAGATATACGGTACCGGCGGTGTTATTTATGCCGATCTGTTCATGGGCAACTCTGCCGTTACCTATAGCCGTGAGGGCTATGGCTACGCTATGGAAAAGGCTGATACCAGTAAAGGCTGGAGCTTTACCATTTTTGAGGAAGCCTTTAACCAGGGTTATCCGCATGAGCTAAAACATTTTATTGATTGCGTACGCAATGATAGAACCCCATTGGTAACCGGCGAAGATGGCCGGGCCGTACTCGAAATTATCTATGCCGCCTATGCCTCAGCAGGGGCAGGCAAAAAAATAAACTTACCATTCAACCCTAAAGTAGCCAAGCCTATTGACTTATGGCTTGACCCTCAATAAACTCAAATGGAATTACAACTCTATAAAAATTACGAAGAAATATCATGGGCCGCTGCCTACCTAATATTGCAACAGGTTCAGCGCAAGCCTGATTCTCTCATTTGTTTCCCTTCGGGCGAATCGCCTACCGGCATGTATAAACAGTTAGTAAAATTTGCACAGGAAGGCCGAATCGACTTTAGCCAAACCAACTTTGTGGGTTTAGACGAATGGGTAGGTATGGACAAAACCGACGAGAACAGCTGTACCTATTTCCTGAACAAACATTTTTTTGAACCACTGAATATCCCGGCATCACAAATTCACTTTTTTAATGCTGCCGCTGATGATCTGGATGCCGAATGCGAAAAGATGAACCAACACATCAGCCAGCTTGGCGGTTTGGATGTGATGGTAGTAGGTATCGGCATGAATGGCCACATCGGCCTCAATGAGCCTGGAACCGATTTTAATACGTATGCCCATCATTCACCTTTAGAGCCTATTACCGCCACCGTTGCGCAAAAGTATTTTAAGCAGGAAACGGTAGTAACCGAAGGCATCACCCTTGGTTTGCGTCACCTTGCCGAAGCTAAAACCCCGGTTTTAATTGTGAGCGGAACCAAAAAGGCAGATATTATGGCCAAGGCCCTGAATGGCCCGGTTACTACCGATATACCGGCTTCTATCCTGCAAACCTTACAAAATGCTCAGGTATTTTTAGACCATGAGGCGGCTGAAAAACTGCTTACCCATAAGAGTTAATCAGACCTCTTAAAATCAACATAGACAAAATCTATACACAACAATAAATAAAATAGTTTTCACATATAACCACAAAGCAACATGTCAAACACTCCGGATAAAGCAGAAAACTTAAGCTACGATGCCATTGTTATTGGTTCGGGCATCAGCGGCGGATGGGCCGCTAAAGAACTGTGCGAACAAGGCTTAAAAACCCTGGTACTGGAGCGTGGCCGCAATGTGGAACATAATAAAGACTACCCCACCGCCACGATGGATCCCTGGCAGTTTAAACACCGCGGTCAAATGACCCGGGAGTTTTTAAAGGAAAATCCGCTCATTACCAAGGCCGCGGGCTACGGTGAAGATGATGCCCACTTTTTTATTAAAGATAAAGACCATCCCTATATACAGGAAAAACCGTTCGACTGGATACGGGGTTACCAGGTTGGCGGTAAATCGCTTACCTGGGGCCGTGCCTGCCAGCGCTGGAGCGAACACGAGTTTACCAACCCCGAGCGTTTTGGCTACGGCATCGCCTGGCCAATAGGCTATAATGATGTAGCCCCCTGGTACTCGCACGTGGAGAAATTTATAGGTGTATGCGGCAATAAAGACGGCATTGAAGCCATGCCCGACGGTGAGTTTCTGCCACCTTTTGATATGAATTGCGTACAGGATTTTATCCGCGAAAAGATCAGCGAAAACTATCCCGACAGACATTTGGTACATGCGCGCTGGGCGCACATCACCAAACCAAACCAAATTCACCTTGATCAGGGACGGGGTAAATGCCAGGCACGCAACCTGTGTATGCGTGGATGCCCCTTTGGTGGTTACTTTAGTTCGGTTAGCTCAACCCTGCCCTGGGCCAAGCGTACGGGCAACCTTACAGTAAGGCCATTTTCGGTAGTCCATTCGGTTATTTATGATGAAAAGCTGGGCAAAGCAAGCGGTGTTAAGGTGATTGACACCAATACCAAAGAGGTTATAGAATATAAGGCCAAAGTTATTTTCATGAACGCGGCGGCGCTCAACACTAATCTTATCCTGCTTAACTCTACCTCGGCACGGTTCCCGAATGGTTTAGGCAATGATAACGGCTTACTGGGCAAGTATGTGGCCTTCCATAATTACCGTGGATGGGTACACGCAACCATTGATGGCTTTCTGGATAAATATTACTTCGGCCGCAACCCTACCGATCTGATACTGGCCAATTATCGTAACCTTAAAAAACAGGAAACCGATTATAAAGGCGGCTTCACCACCTTTATGGGCGCTTACCGTAGTCCGTTGGCTTTTAGTGAACATGGCGATGGCATTGGGGGCGATTTTAAAGATTCACTCACTGAGCCAGGCGGCTGGCAGG
>NZ_JBCECK010000154.1:0-8156 GCF_039207105.1 Mucilaginibacter sp. | reverse complement strand
GTGTATATGTACCTGCAAGGCGAAACCATCCCTAAAGCAACGAACCACGTGCGTCTCAGCAAAACCGAAAAAGACCAGTGGGGTATTCCGCTTCTGATTACCTCGGTTGAATATGATGATAACGACGAACGCATGGTACAGGATTTTTTAACTCAAAGCACAGACATGCTGCAAAAGGCAGGTTGCAAAAACATTGTGGCCACCAATAACAAACAGGCTCCCGGACTTGATATTCATGAGATGGGCGGTGTACGCATGGGTAAAGATCCCGCCACATCATTGTTGAATGAGTGGAACCAGCTGCACCATTGCAAAAACGTATTTGTTACCGATGGTGCCTGCATGACCAGCACCGGTAATCAAAGTCCGTCGATATTGTATATGGCTTTAACTGCCCGGGCTGCTACTTACGCGGTTAGTGAAATAAAAAAAGGAAATCTTTAATAGTTGAATTATGAAATATATACTTTCTATTTTGACGGTTGCAGCGTGTTTGGGCAGTTGCCAGTCGCCGGCTTCCAAAAGCACAGCATCTACTCCCGGTAACGATAATACGCCGAAGGCTGCTACAGACAGCACAAGCTTTGTATCGTTATTTGACGGCAAAACCACCAAAGGCTGGCACACCTACGGCAAAGACACCGCCGGCAGCGCATGGAAAGCCGAGGACGGTGTTCTGCATTTAGACGCATCGCAAAAAGGCGACTGGCAAACCAAAAACGGCGGCGATATTGTCAGCGACCAGGAGTACGAAAATTTTGACTTTAAAACCGAGTGGAAAATATCAAGAGCAGGCAATAGCGGCATTATGTTTTATGTACATGAAGATCCTGCCAAGTATCAATACGCCTGGTACACCGGCCCGGAATGCCAGGTTGCCGATAATAAAGAGAATGAGGACGGCAAATTGATCAAACATCGTGCAGGCGATCTGTATGATCTGATGTCGATATCCAAAGATGCGGTAAAGCCAGCCGGCGAATGGAACCAGGTAGAGATCGTTGCCAATAAAGGCAAGCTTGATATTTATATGAATAAAGAGCATGTGCTGTCTACCACCCTTTGGGATGATGCCTGGAAAAAGTTGATTGCGGGTAGTAAGTTTAAGGAATGGCCCGCATTTGGCACCTTTAAAACCGGTCGTATAGCTCTGCAGGATCATGGCGCCGATGTATGGTTCCGGAATGTGGAGATCAAGAAGTTATGATATAAGCAACTTCGATGTATAGAAAGCGTTGGGGATATTGCGATTCTTTCCTTGGGGAAGGAGAAGGAAGGGGTTTGTTCAGTATGCAAGTATTTGCCTTGCGTAGAAACCCCTCCCTGCCACTGCTCTATCTTACATGCCCTTCCCGAGGGTAATAGCTCATAAATAGGCATAACTTTGATTCGCATGGTTTACAGTGACTCACCCGGTCTACGCTTCGCTGGACCGCCCTCTCTTCGCCTGCGGCGGAAAGAGGGCAAGGAAAAAAGGATAAAGAGGAAAGAAAAAATTTCTTACCCTCTTTCCAGCGAAGCTGAAGAGAGGGTCGACAAGCGTAGCGATGTCGGGGAGAGTCGATAAACAGCCTGATTTGATGAAACTGTCAATTCATGGGCTATTACTCTCCCGAGGAAGGGAATTGAAAACAATATCTTATGGGTGAATAAAAACGCTCCACAGCACATATCCTACCCACAATAAAATATTGGAGTAAACGCCGGCCAATACATCGTCCATCATAACGCCTGTGCCGCCGCCCATATCTTCCATTTTGCGGATACCAAGAGGTTTTAAAATATCAAAAAAGCGAAACAGCACCAATCCGGCCAATAAAAAATAAAGATTGGGCGGTATAAATAACACAGATATGAGCATACCTGCTACCTCGTCAATCACCACGCGCGAGCTATCCTCGCCCCAATCTGGCTCCACTTTGTTGCTTACATAAACGCCTAACAACGTCACCACTACGGTTATAACAAATAAATACCAGGGATTTTGCAGCGTCGGACTTTGCCACAGCAGCCAGATAAAGCCGCAGGTCACTATAGCGGCATACGTACCACCGCCCTTCAAAAAACCGATGCCAAATATGGAGGCGATGATCTTATTTAAATTCATTTATTAGTATAGTTCATTGGTGTATTGGTTCATTAGTTCATTGGTACACATTTCCTTGATGATTACCAAGCAATTGCAAACTGCCAACTATTAACTGCCAACTTCTTATTGTTTATCCAATACATCTTCGGCGGCTTCGGCTACTTCCGGTTCAATGGTGTGCCTTTTGGGAAAGTTGAATAAAAGCGATGTTAAAACCGGTATAATGAAGATAGCCACGGTAAATACCGAAGTAACGATATCGGCCTTTTCACCTTCCATCAGTTTTGAAAAAGGAGCTTCAGGATAAAAGTGTATGTATAATGATGATGATAGTTTAATACCCAATACGCCGATCACAATAAACGCCACAGTTTCCAGGAAGGTAAATTTTTCCATCAGTTTTACAAAGGCCTGGGCCACAAAGCGCATGGCCAATATACCAATGAACACACCAATATAAATAAGCACAACGTGATCTGTAAAGGCCACGGCAGCAAATACGTTATCGATAGAGAAGGCCAGGTCCATTAATTCAACCAAAGCCACAGTTGCCCAAAACACGCCGAACACGCCCACAGTTGAGCGATAAAGCCAGTTTTTGCTTTTATCAACCTCTTCCTCTTCGCCACCGTTGGCTGCCTGAATTTTGCCTTTAAAGTAGTTAAAGCATAAATACAGCAGGTACAAACCACCAATTGGCTTTAGCCACCATATTTTCACCAGCCATGAGGCCAGGAACAAACAAACGCCCCGTAATACATAAGCACCTATGATACCATACCTCAGCGCTTTTTTACGCTGGTTAGGCGGCAGATCAAGCACCATTGTGGCCAGCACAGCTGCATTATCAACCGAGAGCAGGCTCTCAATAACTATTAAGTTTAAAATGATCAGCACACCGGCTTTAATATCGGGGCCTAATATTGTATGCAAAAAATCCATAGCAACAGGTAAATGAATTATAATAGGTTAAATAAACTAAATTAAATCGGTATTGAGCATGCTTTTTAAAATATTAGCTTGCACATCTATACTGCCGATGTTTTCGAGAAAATTGATATCCGATATTTTTTTATAATTATCGGCCAGCAGGGTTTTGATCTCCGGCGGCATAAACGATTTCATAGCAGCAGCACTGCCCTCCAGCTTATCGTTCTTATCCTTCAGTTCGTGTATCAGCCTCTCTTTTTTCGACATGTTATTAGTAAGATCGATATTGGCCAGTTTAGTTACATCTAAAAACACAAACAGACTATCCGAAGGTGAATATAAGAAGTGCCTGTCGGCATCTACAAACTTGTAAACTTCCAAAACCTGGCTGCCTGATTTTAGTCCGCAGTAAAACTCAGTCTTAAAATCGTACTTACATAGTACGCCCATTAGCTTACGCTGTATAGTGGCGTATTCATCTTTATAAACATCTTTATCGCTATAGGCAGTCAATTCCTGCTGCAGTTCGGGTGTAATGTTGTAAAAAAAGTCGGCCGCGAAGCGTGAACTAAATGAATTGATATTTTTAGAAAGCGGATTATCTGTAGAGTTATCAGAAAGCACCTGGAACAACTTACGTAACGATAAGTTTATCTTGAGTGCCTGCCGCTGCTTTTCAAGATTGAAGTTAGCCTCGGTATAAAACGGATCGTTCAGTTTTTCTATCAGCTCCTTATTGATCTGGATCTCATCGAACACCAGACTGATGTTACCCTCGTTATTCTTTTTGATCTTCCGGAGCAGATCGATCAGGCTTTGGGTAAACTGTAGATGGAATAGATCGAGTTTATTGGCATCAAGCTCCGGGTTGGTTTCAAACAGCTTGTGGATAACCTGGCTGCGAAGGTATATTTTGTAAATAACATCATCGCCAAAAAATACAGAAAGCAATTGCAGCTTACTGAGCATTCGGTTGGACTGATTTAGAATATTTAACCGGCTTTCATCCATCAACTGGCGACCCTCTACGTTTTGATCAAACGCAAATTTACGAAATTATAGATGATTCTATATAAGGCGCAATTGTGAGATATGGCGCAATGACACGGCTTTTAGATTGAGAGCTCATAATTGTTGTTGACAATACCAACAACGGCAGGAGTTTAGCGATAGCCTCATTCCCTGCAATGGTAAAAAATCATATTAGTTGCGTCATCCTGAACTTGTTTCAGGATCTCTCAGGACAATTAGCCTTCATGTGAAACACTTTGCACGTGGGATGCCGAAACAAGTTCGGCATGACGTAAAGAGCATGAGAAACTTACGAAGTTTTAAAGACTTCGTAAGTTTAATATTGAATAACAAACCAACCCCTTACCCGTTGGTCACGTGCTTTTTCAGCTCCGTTTCCAGGTTTTGCAGTTCGGTGTTGAGGGTTTTGCGATTGGCGGTACCTTCATCATGAATGCGTTTTACCTCGGTAAGAGTTTCAATGAGCGAGGCGGTGGTTTTTTTCAGCGTATCTAAGGATACCACGGTCTTTTCATTTTCACGGGCCACGTCAATACTGTTTTGTTTCAGCATCTCGGCGTTCTTTTGCAAAATGGTATTCGTAGTATCTGATATTTTTTTCTGCATCTCCACATTTTCCTTTTGCCTGTTAAGGGCAACAGCTATAGTAAGCTGATTTTTCCAAACCGGGATGGTGGTTGATACTATTGACTGTGCTTTTTCGGCAATAGTGGTATTGTTGCTTTGCACCACACGTATTTGCGCCAATGATTGCAGCATAATAAAGCGTACCACCTTTAAATCGGCCAGGCGTTTATCAAGGCGGTTCACGTAATCGCGCATGTCGGCAATTTCGTAGTCGTTATAGGCTGCAGGGTTGGCATCCATCTGTGCCAGTTGCTCGTTCAGTTCGTTATATTTTAACTGGCCCGATATAATGAGCTCTTCCATCTGGTGAATGTAGCCTACGTTGCTGTCAAACATGGTTTGCAACGAGCTATTGTCCTTGATAGAATTTACACGACCGGCCTTTATTTTATTGGTGATTTTATCAACATTGTTGATCACGGTATCATATTTCTGAAACAGCTTTTTAGCATCAAATACCAGCTTTTTCATGAAAGGGATGTGCGATATAAAGGAAGAGAACGCATTTTGGTTCAGCTCATCCACATCAATATAATTAAGCTCGGTAAGCAGCTCATTAATCAGTGAGCCAACCTCGCCAGAGTTGTAGGTACGTACCGATGTCAAGAAGTTATTGCTGTACTTTTCCATCGATGCCTGCACTTCTGTACCGTAGTTCAGTATAGAGTTTACATCTTTAGGGTCGAGAGCCTTGCCTACCTCACTATATTTTTGCACTTCAACCGGCGTAATGTTAGTTAAGTCAACATTACCTTCCTTGTCCAGCAATTTTGCCGGTGTGTTTGCAGATGGAACCGGATTAATATCCAAATTTACCGGTGTTATATTTAGTTCGTTATTACCTGGTGCGCTTTCCATGATTTTGCGTTTTTAGTATTGAGTTGTGAGTGATGAGTTTTTCTCTGAACCTTGATTTTGGGGATGAAAGGATTAATGGATTTTCCATAAAACTTAAAACCCATCACTCAAAACTCACCACTATTTTCTATAAATAATTCTGAGCAATCGTTTTTACCGATTCCTCTAATTTCCTGTCGCGTGTAGGTTCGCCGATGGCATTGAACTTCCATTCGCCATTCTTTTTGTAAAATACGCCCATCGCCATTGATACGTGCCCGGCAAAATCTTTGCTGTTAGCAATATCATAAGTGGCAAATACCTCGTTTACACGTGTTGGCGTACCCTCATAAATTCGGATAGATGCAAATGGGATAGTACCAAAATCCTGCCCGCGGAAACTGTTAAGGATAAAGGCTACATAGCTGATCTGGCTGCTTAAACCCGCAAGGTCAACGGTGATCACTTCATTATCCAAGCCGTCGTTACCGGCCATATCGCCTGTCAGGTCATCGCCGCTGTGTTTTACTGCGCCATCTTTTGATTTAAGGTGACCGAAGTATACCACATCTATCAGCTGTTTGTTATCATCATACAACGCGCAGCTGGCGTCAAGGTCAACTGCTTCTTTTGTAGTGCCAAAACCAAACAGGCCTTTTTTTTCAATAGCGCCCCAGTTGATGCCAACGCAAATGCTTTGCAGTTTGCTGCCATTATTTTTTTCGAGGCTAATGCGTTGCCCCTTTTGCAGATTGATTGCCATAGTTTTATTGGTATTTGTTTAAATAATCCTGCAGGCCACCTTTCATGCCCACACCTACGGCCTCAAATTTCCAGTTGTTATCTCTTTTGTAGATACGACCAAACTCAACAGCGGTTTCTATCGAAAAATCCTCTTCCAGCTCGTATTTTAAAATATCGGTATTGGTACTCGCATCAAATATCCGGATAAAGGAATTACGAACCTGACCAAAGTTTTGTTTGCGGGCCTCGGCCTCATGTATCGTTACCACGATACATATTTCTGATACCTTGCTGTCGATACGCGACAGGTCGACCTTGATCTGCTCGTCGTCGCCATCGCCGGCACCGGTAAGGTTATCGCCGGTATGCTCAACCGCGCCATCCGGCGATTTCAGGTTGTTATAAAACACAAAATATTCGTCGGCTATTATTTTTTTATTATCGCCCAGTATAAAAACAGAGGCGTCCAGATCAAAGGCGCTGCCTGTTGAAGAGTTATTGGTATCCCATCCCAGGCCAATGGTAAATTTAGGTGCATTAATGCTTTCCCTTTGGCCTTTTTGCAAGTTAATTGCCATGTTTTATTAGTTTATGTTTGTTTAAAAATAGGTTTTCTTTGATGTAGTTCAGGTTGTGGGTATACGCTTCAATAGTATGGTAGCCATTGCCTAAAGCCGCGTCATACAGCGAGTTTACAAAATCGTCCGTTTGCTCGTGTATAAAAATACAAAAACTATCAAAATCGTAATTTAAAATATACTTTACTATGCGGGTGTTGATGCAAAAACTGCCGCCTTTGATAATATCGCCCAGATCAAAAATTGATTTTACCTGGTGGTAGTTAATAAAATTTTCAATATTGGGGTGGATGTTTTTATTGGTAAGCTCGGCAAAGTAAAGCATGAATATATCATTGCTGAGGCCGTACTCCTTCACCATTTTCATGATCATGCGTTCGTGACTGCCGGTAATTTTTACATCATCTAAAAAAAGCAATGTTTTATCCTGCAAAAAATCTTTGTCGATGTGGAATGAATCATTGCCGATCAGGTTCATCCTTTGCTGGGCATCCAGTTCGCCGTAATCATCCTTATAGGTTATGGTGCGGTGCACCTTGGTTTCCTGAGTTACGGGATAACCATGCAGGGCCAGCCAGCGGTTAAGCCGGGCCGCAAACCAGTTTTTCATGGCAAAGGTAGCCGTAGGGATAAACGAGTACGGGCTTGATATCACCACAATTTGCTGTTTAATGGGATTTTCGGCCAAGTATTGGCTGATAAAGCCATCGGCCAGCTGGGTGCCGAAAGTTTTAGCCACGGCATCGTCGCCAAATTTAAAGCGGCTGTAATCATCAGGGTTAAACCCAAACGCCTCTGCGTTATTAATATGATGTAATGACCAGGTAGTGTTCATTAGCTTATTAATGTAAAAATGGATTGGTTGTTTGAGTTGATGAGCAAACTTTTTATGCCTGCCGCCTTTGCACCTTCCACATCGGCTTTAGGGTTATCGCCTATATGAATAATGTTATTTAAAGATATATCTTTCCCCGGGTTAACTTGTTTAATGTGCTGCAACATCAGGTTAAACAAAGCGGGGTTTGGTTTTGACATGCCCACCTCGTCAGAGTACAGCTGAAAATCAAAGTATTTATCCATCTTTAATTCCACCAGTATCTTTTTTAATGTTGCTCCTTTTATAAAACCGGTGTTGCTTAATAAACTCATGGTGCAACCACCTTTCTGTTTTAGATGATCAAGCACCTCAATTGTTACAGGGCTGTATATTACGGGCATATTTTTCAGCACCAGCGTCTCCATATCGAAGTACAGTTTAGCCGTATCAATTTCATGCAGATTAAGCAGGTTATCATTGATCAGGTTGATCACCATCAGGA
>NZ_JBCECK010000153.1:0-11353 GCF_039207105.1 Mucilaginibacter sp. | reverse complement strand
ATTGTAATTAAATAAAATTAGATGTTTAAACATCTAATTTCTTATTATCTTTGATCAACAAAAAAACAAAACAAAAATCATGGCAACAGAAACAGCAACCAAATGGGTTATTGACCCACTGCATTCAGAAGTACAATTCAAAGTAAAACACTTAGTTATCTCAACTGTAAGCGGTTTTTTCAAAAGCTTTGAAGGTGAGATCATTTCAGAAGGAGAAGATTTCGAAAACGCTGAAGTTGATTTTTCATTAGACATCAACAGCATTGACACTAACCAAAGCCAACGCGACGAGCACTTAAAAGGCGCTGAATTTTTTGACGCTGAAAAATATCCAAAAATTAGCTTTAAATCAACTTCATTAACCAAAACAGGTGATGATGAATTTGAATTAAAAGGTGATTTAACTATTAAAGAAGTAACCAAACCAGTAATCCTTAACGCAGAATTTGGTGGTTCGGCTGCTGATTTTTACGGTAACACCAAAGCTGGTTTTGAAATTACCGGTAAAGTAAACCGTAAAGAATTTGGTTTAACCTGGGATGGTATAACCGAAGCCGGTTCTGTAGTAGTTGGTGAAGACATCAAATTACTGATTAACATACAACTTACTAAACAAGCTTAATTGTTTTAATGCTGTTGCTGTGTTTTAACATTTAAAATGCCGCTGTTGTTGCCTAAGTAACAACACGGCATTATTTAAACGCTTCAACTCATTAAACTTTCATAAGAAGAGGCCATATGCTCAGCATATGGCCTCTTCTTATATCCGGCAATGTGGAGCCCCGCTAACCGCACTATATTTTAAACCAACTTATGGGTATATTCGTAGTTATATTATGCTTATTAAAATATATCCCGAAAACCCTAACCCTAAAGCTATTGAGCAGGTGGTTGAGGTACTGCGTAAAGGAGGGCTCATCATTTACCCTACCGATACCGTTTATGGACTCGGTTGCGATATTACCAACCACAAGGCTATTGAAGCCATCTGCAAGATCAGGAACATTAAACCAGAAAAGGCCAATTTATCATTTATTTGCTACGATCTGAGCCATATATCTGACTATATCAAACCTATTGATAATGCTACTTTCCGGGTGCTTAAAAAGGCTTTACCGGGCCCGTTTACCTTTATATTTAATGCCAGCCATATGGTGCCCAAGCTACTGAGCTCAAACAAAAAAACTGTAGGTATCAGGGTACCTGATAATGATATAGCGCGCGAAATTGTGAAGGTGCTGGGTAACCCCATACTTTCAACCTCTATTAAAGACGATGATGATATTGTGGAGTATTCCACCGACCCTGAACTGATCCATGAAAAATATGAAGACCTGGTAGATATTGTGATAGACGGCGGTTATGGCGATAACATAGCGTCAACCGTAGTTGACTGCACATCCGGCGACTTTGAGATCATCCGTGAAGGCAAAGGCGATCTGGAATTATATTTATGACTTTTGGACTATGAGACTCGGGACAAAAGAATTTGGGACAAAGGATCAAAGTCTTTTTTATTCCCTTAATCGCCTTTTGTCTCAAAGTCTTTTGTCTTTTATCCCAAAGTCTTATAGTCCCATAGTCCAAAAGTCCAACCTACGGCCTTATCCCTTCAATAAATGCCGGAATTTTTTCCATATAGTTTTCTTCGGCCAGTAACTTTATAAACTTGCTGCCTACGATTGCTCCATTGGCATATTCGCAGGCTTTTTTAAAGCTGTTATTATCGGTAATTCCGAACCCAATAATGGTTGGATTCTTCAGATCCATACTTTTAATACGTTTATAATAATCTTCAATATTGTAGGTTACCTGCAAATTGCCGCCGGTTATTGATGATGACGATAACAGATAGATAAAACTGTTACTCAGTTCATCTATTTTACGGATGCGGTCTGGAGATGTTTGCGGGGTAACCAGGAATATATTACTCAGGTTGTTTTTAATAAAACATGCTGAATATAGTTCCTCATACTCGTACATTGGTAAATCCGGCACTATTAAGCCATCTATACCCAGTTCGGCCGCTTTAGCGCAAAAACGTTCAACACCGTATTGTAACATAGGGTTCATATATCCCATTAGCAGTATAGGTATGGTAACACGCTTACGTAAGTCGGCAAGTTCTTCAAATAACACATTGAGCGTCATTCCGTTTGCAAGAGCCTGCTCGGAACTATGTTGTATAGTTGGCCCATCGGCAACCGGGTCTGAATATGGAAAACCCACTTCCAGAAAATCGGCGCCGGCCTTTTCCAGGGCCTCTGCAATATCAACAGCAGTGTTCAAAGCAGGGTGACCCGCGGTATAATATATAGATAACAGGTTTTCCTTTTTTTTGTCAAAAAGCTGGTTAAGGCGGTTCATTGTGTAGTTAGCTAAGTTTTATGAATTCTTACTATAAATTTAAAGGCACTTTGGCCGTGAATTCAATTTGAATTAAATCTCTTTCTTTATTAAAAAACGATTGTGAAACTCTTTTGGTGAATCCAATACTGAAAGATTTAGTAATAGGTACTAACTCTGCATAATATCCTCCATTCTTAAAAAGAATACTACAATCATTTCCTTCAATTATATTCCCGATGAAATGAAACTCACCCATATAAACATGCTGTGTTTTTTCATCACCATAATCGGTTACCTCAAAGTTTTTATTAATATCAACACCCAGGTTCATAAAAAGAAGCTTTATTTCGTCGGGAAATATTCTATCACTTTCAATGTCAAAATATTTACAATTCCCACAAGTGCAACTTTCAGTTCCGCTTACCTGAACATTTTGATAAACTTTTTCAGTTTGAATTTTGTCCATTTCAAATATCCAATCCCGGTATTTAATGATATTTTCAGACACGATACTTGGTTAATAGCCGAAATATTTTATAAATGTATCTAAGTCTTTATCGCCCCTGCCCGAAAGGCAGATCACTACATTATCGCTGGTATCAAACTTCATATGCTCAAGCTGTGCCAGCGCGTGCGATGATTCAATGGCCGGAATAATACCTTCCAACTGCGAACAAAGCAAGCCTGCTCTCATAGCCTCATCATCGGTAACGCTTACATAACGGGCTCGGTTTATTTTGTACAAGTGTGCATGCTGCGGACCAATACCCGGGTAATCCAACCCTGCTGAAATAGAATAAGGCTCAACAACCTGGCCATCGGGAGTTTGCATCAGTATGGTACGGCTTCCGTGCAGTACACCTTCCTGACCTAAAAATGTGGTAGCTGCAGAGTGGCCGCTATCTACACCTTTCCCAGCAGCTTCAATGGCTACCAGTTTAACCGACTCATCATCTAAAAAATGATAGAACATACCCATCGCATTGCTGCCGCCACCTACACAAGCCAAAACATATTCTGGGAGTTCTTTACCGGTATGTTCAACCAGTTGTTTCTTAGTTTCTTCAGATATGATGGATTGGAAACGCGCCACCATATCCGGATAAGGGTAAGGGCCTACTACCGAGCCAATGATATAATGCGTATCAACCGGGTTGGCTATCCAATCGCGCAGGGCCTCATTCGTTGCATCCTTAAGCGTTTTACTACCTGATGATGCCGGCCTTACAGTAGCACCCAGCATTTTCATACGCGATACATTGGGGGCCTGGCGGGCCATATCAATTTCGCCCATGTAAACCACACATTCAATTCCCATCAGGGCACAAACAGTGGCAGTAGCTACACCATGCTGTCCGGCACCGGTTTCGGCAATGATACGTTTTTTACCGAGGCGTTTAGCAAGCAGTATCTGCCCAATGGCATTATTTATCTTGTGCGAACCGGTATGGTTCAGATCTTCGCGCTTAAAGAATATGTTAGCACCATACTTTTCCGAATACCGTTTGGCATGATACAATGGCGAAGGCCTGCCCACATAATTTTTGAGCAGATCATCAAACTCAGCTTTAAAACCGGCATCATTTATAATAGTAAGATATTGCTGCCTTAATTCTTCAACGTTTGGATACAGCATTTCCGGGATGTAAGCACCGCCAAAATCGCCATAATAGCCACGTTCGTTAACTCCGTATTTCATTTGTAATGTTTAGTTTTCTGATTGTATCAAATGCGTTTTTCAATTTCTCCAAATCCTTCAAACCGGGTTCAGTTTCAAACCGGCTGTTCAGATCAACCGCGTAAAACTGCGGATGCGTTATATTTTTAACCTCGCTAATGTTATCCGGACTTATACCGCCCGACAAAAAGAAAGGAATGTTTAGTTTATAATTGTTCAATATGCTCCAGTCAAACGTTTTGCCCGAGCCGCCATAACTGGATGTTTTGGTATCGAACATAAAATAATCAACCTTGCCGGCATAGGCCTGCAATTGATCAAAATTAAAGTTATTATCAACCCCAAATGCTTTAATAACGGTTACCTTACTCCTGAAAGCATCGCTAAACTCCGGGCTTTCATTACCGTGCAGCTGTATGGTATCAAAACCATATTTATCAATCAATAAATTAATAGTTTTGGCCTCCTCGTTTACAAAAACACCGGTTTTCCTTATTCCTTCAGCTATCGCCGCAGGAACATCAGCAGCCAAATCATTAATATAGCGCGGCGAAGGCTCATAGCAAATAAAGCCAACATAATCAGGCTGTAAGGTTGCTACGGCTTTAATATTCTCCAGTTGTTTCAGACCGCAAACTTTTATTTTCATGACTTTTAGTTTTGCAGCAAAAGGTTAAAGCTGTGCAACGCCTTTTTACCCAGTAAAGCATCTTCGGCCTCGTAGTAACAGTCGGCAAAGCTTTTTTCCGATTTAATGGTTTTAATGGCCAATGCAGCGTTTGATAATACTACATTGTTCTGGGCCGATGTACCTTCACCCTGTAACACATCGGTAAATATTTTGGCCGATGCCGCTACAGAATCGCCACCGGTAATTTGATCAGGACTTAATTTTTCAAAACCAAGATCTTCAATGGTATTGATCTTTTCGCCCTCGGCCGAGAACGTTTTGAAATCGCAGGTAAGCGATATCTCGTCGTAACCTTCCAGCGCGTTCACTATAGTATACTTAGTAGTTGATTTTTGGTACAGATAAGCATACACACGGGCAAGTTCCAGGTTAAATACCCCTACCAGTTGATTGTGCGGTTTTGCCGGATTTACCAGCGGCCCCAGCATATTAAAAAAGGTTTTTACACCCAACTCGCGGCGAATAGGCGCTACGGTTTTCATAGCCGGGTGAAACAAAGGTGCGTGTAGGAAACAGATATTAGCACCATCGATGTTCTTTTTCAACTTATCGGTATCATTAGTAAATTGATAGCCCAGGTATTCGATCACATTTGATGAACCACAACCAGATGATACACCGTAATTACCATGCTTAGCAACCTTATATCCCGCTCCTGCCACTACAAATGATGCCAGGGTTGATATATTGAACGTATCCTTACCATCGCCACCGGTGCCGCAAAGGTCTATCAGTTCATCGGTTTCCAGATCAACAGGCAAGCAAAACTCCAGCATAGCATCCCGAAAGCCTTCCAGCTCATCAACGGTAATACTGCGCATGCAATAGGCCGTCATGAACGCCGCCATTTGCGAGTTGTTATACTTGCCCTGAGCAATATTTATCAAAATGTTTTTTGACTGCTCCTGTGTAAAGGTTTTGTGTTCAAAAAGATGATTTAATATCTGTTTCATATGCCCCCTAACCCCCTAAAGGGGGAATTTTTTGATTTGCTTCTTTTATTAACTATCGCTCTGCCTGATCGCACTCCATTTATCCCCTAAGGAGGATTTTTTTCATTTGTTACTCTATTATTTTTGCTCCCCTTGCTAATAACTCCCCCTTTAGGGGGCCGGGGGGCTTTGCATAAAAAAAGGGTTACCGTATGGCAACCCTTCTGAATATTATGTTAAAAACAAAAAACGGAATTGCCTTACGATTACTCGTTAAGCCACCACCAGTTATTGTTTAATGCAATCATTTTCATTTGTTCACAAATATGGAAATAGTTTTTACTAAAAGCAAACAGAATGATAAATTTACCCAAAAGCCGAAAAGCTTATACCTGAAATGGACTTAAAAAAACGAAAAGTTAACCCGGAAGATGATCTTGGCTTTGGCAAACAGCCGGTTATGAAAAGCCAGCCAGTGATAAACAAAGATGGATCTATCAATGTAAAACGCACCGGTTTACCTTTTTTAAACAGTGTTAACAGCTACCAAAGCATGATCACCATGAGTTGGGGCAAATTTTGGATGATTGTGTTAAGCGGGTATATGCTGGCCAATATCACTTTTGCCTGCATTTATGTAGCACTGGGTCCCGATAGTTTAGACGGGAAAAGCGGCACTACCCTTTTTGATCATTTTATGGATGCCTTCTTTTTTTCGGCTCAAACCATATCAACAGTGGGTTACGGGCATATCAGTCCGCAGGGTATGATAGCCAATATTGTAGCTGCTATGGAATCAATGATAGGTCTGCTGTCCTTTGCATTAGCCACCGGCTTACTTTACGGGCGTTTTTCAAGACCAACGGCCAGGATCAAGTACAGCGAGAAGATATTGATATCTCCTTACATAGAAAACAAGCGAGGCCTGATGTTCAGACTGGCTAATGTGCGCCGCAACATATTGATCGACCTGGAAATGGAAATGCTTTTCTCCTATAATGAAGAGGTGAATGGCAAAACCGAGCGTAAGTTTTTCCCACTTGAGCTGGAACGCAGGTTTGTAAGTATATTAACCATTAACTGGACCGTTGTACATCCTATTGATGACGAGAGCCCCATCAAAGATTTTACCCGCGAAGATTTTGAAAAGTCGGAAGTAGTTTTTTCCGTGATATTAAAAACCTTTGATGATACTTTTTCGCAAACCGTTCATTCCCGCACTACCTACACTTATAAAGACATGGTTTGGGATGCCAAGTTTAAACCCGCGTTTGACCGCAATGAAGACGGACGCGTGGTACTGCACCTGGAAAATATTGATGATTATGAACTGGTTGGTTCAGATTTTCAAGTATAAAAAAGAGAGACGCAATTATGCGCCTCTACATAGTATCTTACTTTAACATCGATCTCTTTTCTTTCGCGATAACGTTATAAACCATTTTATCTACAAACGAAGGGAAAAACTTACCAAGCCACACCATCGTTTTGCCTTGAGTAGTCATCAAAATGGTACGCGATCGTTTTTCAACGCCATCCATGATCAACCGGGCTACTTCTTCGCTGCTCATCATTTTACTTTCGTCCATTGAACTTTCGCCTTGTGGCTTACCATCTTTGGCCAATGCCACATTGCGTATGTTTGATGTGGTAAAACCCGGGCAGGCGGTTAATACATGCACGCCTGTTTTCAGGTTTTCAACCCTTAATGAATCCAGGAAACCATTCATAGCAAATTTTGAGGATGAATAACCGGTTCTGCCAGGCAAGCCCTTGTAACCGGCTATAGATGATACGCCTACTATGCTGCCTTGAGTTTTTAAAATCTCAGGCAGGGCATATTTGGTACAATATACCGTGCCCCAAAAGTTAATATCCATTACCCGCTTCAACACATCCAGCTCCACATCCTGAAACATGGCACGCATGGCAATACCCGCGTTGTTGATCAGAACGTCAATTTTACCAAATGTGGTAAGCGTTTGTTTAATAAGATTGGCGCAATCCTCTTCTACTGCTACGTCGCATTGTACAGCAAGGGCTTTAATTTGATACTGTTTTTCAAGTTCCTGCCCAATTTCGCAAAGGGTTACGTATTGGCGGGCAGCCAAAACAACATTGGTACCGCGTTTGGCGCATTCAAAGGCTAATGATTTACCGATGCCAGATGAAGCGCCGGTGATAATAATAATTTTGTTATTTAACTTCATAGGTAGAGGGGTATAGATGCGGTAAGCCCTCCATTTTTATCTCGGGCACCTTAAATAAGTATTTGCTGGCGAAGATAATCATAGCGCCATAAAATTCCTTAATGTAAGCAAGGCTAAATTTGGCCCGCCCGCGTGTGTTAAAGTTGATAATATATGTTTTAGGAAAATAGTAATTTTTAAATCCGGTAAGCCTAACACGGTATGAAAGGTCAATATCATAACCATAAACATGAAAGCGTTCATCAAGCTCGCCGGCATGATTCAGGGCCTCTTTACGGTACAACATAAAAGCACCATTCAATACGTCGGTTTCGGAAGTCTGGAACTCCTCTACCCAGTCTTTACGCTGCACATCAGTAAGACGCGATTTAGAGAAGTATTTGGCCAAACCAATCAATTTAAAGAATATGCCCCAGGCTTGGGTAAAACCATGTTTTGATTCTTTCAGGAAACTGCCATCAGGTGTTATCATGCGTACGCCAAGCCCGCCCGCATCCAGGTGCATATCCATAAACTCCAGCGTTTTTTCAATGGTCTTTTTGCCCGTAATAGTATCCGCACTGACCATTAAAACATACTCCCCTGTTGTAAGTTTCAGAGCTTGATTGTAAGCTTTGGCGATACCATTGTTTTTATCATTGGCGATGATGTTTACGGTATGAAACTCATCCTGCAACATGGCCAATGACTTATCTGTCGAACCATTATCAACTACAAACACCTCATGATCAATGCCTAAAGCAGCCCGCACAACCGAATTGAGCGCCACCCTAAGCATATCGCAGGTATTATAGTTAACCAGAATAACAGATAGCTTCATTTTACTTTGTCAGTGAGTTTTCATACGGAACCCGAGTAGCGATAGACCGCCCTAAGGTGATCTCATCAACGTACTCCAATTCTCCACCAAAAGCTATGCCACGGGCAATAGTTGATATGGTAATATTAAAACTTTTGACTCTTTTATGAAGATAGAACAAAGTGGTATCTCCTTCCATAGTGGCGCTTAGGGCAAAAATGATCTCTTTAGTTTCATTCGCCTTCAATCTTTCCACTAAAGTATCCACCTGTAGATCAGACGGGCCAATACCATCCATAGGCGAAATCAGGCCGCCCAGTACATGGTATACGCCATTGTATTGATTGGTATTTTCAATGGCCATTACATCGCGGGTATCTTCCACAACGCAGATGGTGCTATGATCGCGTTTTAGGGATGCGCATATTTCGCAAACCGATTGATCAGAAATATTATGGCAAACATTGCAAAACTGTATCTCGTTGCGCAGCTTGCTAATGCTGCTGCTAAAACGCTCTACTTCCTGCTTATCCTGGTTAAGCAGATGCAGTACCAGGCGTAGAGCCGTTTTTTGTCCTACCCCCGGCAGTTTGGCAAACTCCGCTACAGCATTTTCCAACAATTTGGACGAAAAATTCATAACACGAAGTTACGCAATAGTGAGGAGAAGTTGAACAGTGGGATAAGAGTAAAGTCACACACTTGCGCTCGTTTGCAACGAGTTCTTGTGATAGCAAAAGCGATTGCACCGCTGGCGTTTTAAACGCAATACCAAGTTAAGCACTTGTTGCAAACGAGTGCAAGATGAACTACAATATCATCCTACTACAAATAATAAAATACATAAACCCATCCCAATAATTACCTTTTGTAAAAAAAGTTTCCGACTTTCGGAATTAACTAAAACCAACACTTCCGGATCTTCCATCACTCGGAGCTTCCGGACTAACTAAAACATATGTCGCCCGGAATTCTGCTTTCATTCATCATCGGTTACTTTTTGGTATTATTGGTCATATCATGGCTCACCTCCAAAAAATCATCAGATAACGATACTTTTTTTGTTGCCAATCGCAATTCCAAATGGTATCTGGTAGCATTCGGGATGATTGGCACAGCGTTAAGCGGTGTTACCTTTATTTCGGTACCGGGCAAGGTGGGCGCCCCCTCCGGTGATCAATTTTCTTATTTTCAATTCATCCTGGGTAATGCCGCAGGCTTTATTATTGTGGCTACCGTTTTATTACCGCTTTATTACCGGCTTAAACTCACCTCTATTTACAGCTATATTGAAGGTGCATTAGGTACCTGGAGCTATAAAACCGCCGCGGGCATTTTCCTGATCAGCCGGGTTATTGGGTCGGCATTCAGACTTTATCTCGTAGTTATTGTATTACAAAAGTTTATTTTTGACAGTTATCATGTACCCTTCGCGGTTACGGTGATGATATGCTTGCTGCTCATATGGTCGTACACGTTTAAAGGCGGTTTAAAAACTATTATTATTACCGATAGCTTGCAGACGTTTTTCCTGGTGCTATCTGTATTCCTGTCGATATTTTTTATTTGCCAAAGCCTGCACTTAGGCGTTTTTGAAGCTATAGATGCCATTAAAAATAGCAGCTACTCTAAAATATTTTTCTTTACTGATTTTGTAAGCAGCAAGTTTCACTTTACCAAAGCGTTTTTGGGCGGCCTGTTCATCACTGTTGGCATGGTAGGGCTTGATCAGGACCTGATGCAGAAAAACCTGAGCCTTAAAAATATTAAAGAAGCTCAAAAAAACATGTTTAGCTTTACGGGCGTATTTGTGGTTATCAATATATTCTTTTTAAGTGTGGGAGCCCTGCTCTGGATGTATGCCAGTAAATACGGAATCCAGGTTGAAAAAACCGATTACCTGTACCCTACCATCGCTCTGAAATACCTCGGATTAGTGCCGGCTATGGTGTTCATGCTGGGCTTAACCGCGGCTACCTTTGCCACTACCGATTCGGCCTTAACCGCGCTTACCACCTCTTTTTGTGTTGATTTCCTGAACTTCAACAAAAAAGGCGACCTCAACAGTAAAAAAATGGTCAGCATCAGGCACACGGTACATATTGCTTTTTCGGGCCTTATGTTTATTACCATTGTCATATTTAATGCTATAAACAACGATGCTGTAGTAAGCGCCATATTCAAGGTGGCATCATACACTTATGGGCCGCTGTTGGGTTTATACTCATTTGGTCTGTTTGTAAGCAGCCGTCAGGTACGTGATAAACTTACGCCGTTCATTTGTTTAATATCGCCCGCTGTATGTTTCTTTTTAAGTACGGAATCGAAAAAAATACTGGGTGGATATGTTTTTGACAATGAACTTATCATTGTTAACGGACTAATTACATTTATTGGCCTGTGGTTTGCATCGGTTAAAAAGACCGAAAGTCGGGAAGTCCGGAAATCGGAAAGTTAAAAAGACAGGAAGCCGAGAAGTCAACAAGTTTTAACTTATTTTTATCCTGCAAAACATAATTATATTTTTACGTTATCATCATCCGGACTTTCCGACTTTTCGAACTTCCGGACTAAATAAAAAATAATCTTCCGGACTTTCGGACTTATCCGACTTCCGGACTAAATAAAGAATATGACTGGCGAAGAAAAAATAAGACAAGCGTTTGAAAATAAAAACTGGCAGGAAATTAAGGT
>NZ_JBCECK010000152.1:0-11605 GCF_039207105.1 Mucilaginibacter sp. | reverse complement strand
AATTCTATTACCGAATTACTAAACCCTTACAATTGCGAGGAACGAAGCAATCGCGAACTATGCAAGTTCTCTCTGTAAAGTTTGCGATTGCCACGCTATCGCTCGCAATGGCAATTGAGGTAATGGGTACTTAGCAGAAAAATCATCCAACGTTTTTTATACAAAACCTTTTTTCTGTAAAACATTATGCTTAAACTGGTCTTTAATTCTCAATAGCCAAAACCATTATTTATTCCTAAATAAACCATCATTATGAAAATAGTTATTGTAGGCGCCAGTGGCACCATAGGCAAAAAATTAACCGAGGCCGTTCGCGGTGAAAATGAAATTGTTACAGCCGGCTCAAAAAGCGGCGATGTACAGGTTGATATCACATCAACTGAATCAATCGAAGCGTTTTATAAACAGGTTGGTAATTTTGATGCGCTTATCAGTGTTACAGGCAATGGTTACATGGGCCCGTTTAAATCAATGACAGCTAAAGATTTTAACATCGGGCTGCAAAGCAAACTATTAGGTCAAATAAACCTGGTGCTTATTGGCCAGCATTACGTTAACCCTAAGGGTTCATTTACACTAACTTCAGGCATTTTATCTATAGATCCTATTATTATGGGCTCAAACCTGAGCACGATCAATGCCGGTATCGATGCGTTTGCAAGGTCTGCCTCTATTGAACTGGAAAACGGTGTACGTATCAACGCCGTAAGCCCCGGCGTTATTGAAGATTCTCCTGGCTATTTCCCTTATTTCCCCGGGCACATACCGGTAACTATGGAAAAAGTAACCAACGCTTACATTAAAAGCGTATTTGGTGCATTAACTGGTCAGGTGTTTGAAGTTTGGTAAAATTACTCCCCTAAAAATATAGAAAGCGGAATAATAAGCATATTCCGCTTTTTTATTTTTCCGGCCAAGAGTAATAGTCAATAAAAAGCTGGGGTTTGTGCGATTCCCTCCCCCGGGAGGATGTAGGGAGGGAATCTATATATGATTCTATTTATTCAGTATCTGTTCTAATCTATCAAAAATCGGCGTTCATTAGCCGGGTATATATTTCCAGCATAGCGGCCTGGTCAATTAATGTTTTTACCTTTTTGGTTCCTAATAAATTGTGTTCGTCACGCTCCTGAGTCCAAATGCGGTTGGCATCATCAATAATAAATTGCAGACTGGTTTTATTATAATCAATATTGTATAGCTCCAGATAGCCGCGCAACATTACGGCGTTAAACCAGTAACCACCCGGCAGCTTGCCATCCTTGTAAAAATATTTTTCAGCACTACGGGCAAGGTCTTGAGCATCGTCCAAATATTTTTTTTCATGGGTAGCATTGTACAAAAGTACAGCCGACTGCAGCATGGTGCCCGAATTGTAAGTGTAATAAGCAGAATCTACTTTCATTTCAGGCACCCTAATAGCATCATAATAGATCCCGTCTTGGGCTGATAGCAGGTGCTGCTTTGTCCAGTTGTAAGTAGCAATAGCCGTATCCAGATAAGCCTTTTGCCCGGTTGCTTTGTAAAGATGCAGGGCCACCAGTATGGCAGGCCCGTTTGAGCAGGTATTTTTGCTTTTGGTTTTCCCTTCCTGCCAGTAAAAACCGCCGCCACCAACCTGATCGTGCCCGGTGAGCAGGAATTTGTATATCATTTTAGATATATCAAGGTATTGCTTCTGTTGCGTACGATCATAGGCATCCATCAGGGCAATAGCTACCCACTCGTTATCATCATAAAATCGCGAATCAACCTTTTTCCTGGCCACCATAGCCTGGTAAGCCGGTGCAGGCGGTCGGGCCGAATAGTATTTATTAATAGCCCGCAGTACAGGTGCTATGTATTGTTTTGATGGATCAGCCTCTTCCTGCTCATTAGCGGCTTGCACCAGTGCGCAGAGCGGCCACAAAAAGGAATAATTGCCTTTATTATCAGCCGCATTATTGGTTTCAAAATACAAACCAGCCTTTTTGTTGTAAAAGGTTTTATAAATATTGGAGTTGATAATGTCTATTCGATGTTGATAGTCCACAATTGTTTGCGCCCGGGAGTTTATCGCAAACCCAAGTAACACTATAACGGTTGATAAGGTATACCTCATGGCTTAACATATTTACGAGTTTATTTTTACATTAAAAAACCAATATGTTAATATAGGGTATACAACTTTCGTAAAGCGTTATTTGTCCAAAGTCTTCAAAAAACTGTCGGCATGGCTTAAATGTTCCTTCTGTTTATCTGCCGGCATTTTATCAAACGACCGTACCAGCATACTTAAACGCGGATTGTTTTCAAAAAATTTGCGGTGCACATGCATGAAACGCCAGAACAAACCATCCCAAATTTGCTGCCAGGGGCCTTTTTTCCAATCGCCCATTTTTAGTAAATAATTGCTGCCGCTGATGTAGGGTTTAGTCATCATGAGCCCACCATCGGCAAATTGAGTCATCCCGTAGATATTGGGCACCATCACCCAGTCGTAGGCATCAATATACATTTCCATAAACCAGCGGTACACATCGTCGGGGTCAAATTCGCAAAGCAGCATAAAATTTCCCATTACCATGAGCCTTTCAATATGGTGGGTATAGCCAGTGACCAGTACTTTTTTGATTACCACGTCAACAGGATGGATACCCGTGGCAGCGTTCCAGAACGACTTCGGAATTTTACGCTTAAAGCCCCAGTAATTTTTGGTACGCTGGCCTGAGCCTTCCCGCTCGTAAACGATATGGATAAACTCCCGCCAGCCCATCACCTGCCTTATAAAGCCTTCCAGTGAATTTAATGGAATATCCTGATCTGCCGAAAAATCCAGTACCTTATTGATCACCTGCTGCGGATCAAGCAAACCAATATTAATCAACGGAGACAATACGGAATGATACAGAAAGCTTTCATTAGCAACCATAGCATCCTCATAAATACCAAAATTGTGTAAACGCTGCTTTAAAAAATCATCAAGCCATTTTTCGGCATCAGCATGGTTTATAGGGTAAAAACCTTTCAGGTTTCCAAAAGGCGATGAGGTGGTACCGTGATTATGGGCAAAATGCTTGTTTACATATTCTTCAGCTTCGGTAATGTATTTATTTTGCGCGGGCACATTTAACAAGGGTACAACTTCATTTTTAGGAAAACGCAGCCGGTTCTCGTTATCATATGTCCATTTGCCGCCCATAGGTTTACCATCAGGTTCCATTAAAATATCCCGCTGTTTACGTTGCTCCTTATAGAAATCGGTTTGAAAATAGGTTTTCTTCTTATCGAAATATTCGGCTACATCTTCCGCATTATTTAAAAAGTTGGGGCTATCGTATTTAATCAACCCGATATTGTTTTTGGCACAGGCGTGGGTAAGTCGGCGGTCAAGCCAGTTATCAGCTACATCAGCATAATGAATTTTTGTAACACCATGCTTAGCGAAGTAAATAATCAAAGAGCGTATATCCGCTTTGCTATCCTGAGCATCTATATAGTTTACTGTTGCACCATTTTTGGTAAGATGATCCGCGTAATATTTCATCGAAGCCCGGTGCAGCAGCAATTTCTTTTTATTGAAGTTGTATTGATTAAAAAACAAGGTTTCCTCAATCAAATAAACCGTGCATTCTTTCTTTACGGCAGGATGTTTCTTGAATAGCTGATGCGGGAATATAATAACAACACTGCCTTGCTCCATAATTGATGATTTATAGTTTAATAATTTATGGAGCCATTATGTTTTAGGACAGGAAAATTACCCTTTCACATGAAGATAACCTTGTCTAAAAGTATGTTTAGCAAAGCAAGGCGTTTATTGACTCACCCCGACATCGCTACGCTTGTCGACCCTCTCTTCAGCTTCGCTGGAAAGAGGGTAAGAATTTTTTCTTTCCTCTTTATCATTTTTTTCTTGCCCTCTTTCCGCCGCAGGCGAAGAGAGGGCGGTCCAGCGTAGCGTAGACCGGGTGAGTAATTTGTATGCCATGCAACTTCAAAATATGCATTTCATACACCCATCACCGAATATGGGGATAAACGCCATTTCATTTTAGTTTTAACATTAAAAAACATAAGTTTGACCCCAGTATTTTTCTCGTATCCATTTCATTCAATGAGCCAGGTAATCGAACTATCAACCGTTCCAAGTTTCATACGCAATGTTGTAGCCAACATACACCCCGATAGCGAAACTTTTTTAATGCATAAAGTTAAGGACACGTGGGTTGAGATAACTTACAGGCAAGCCCTTGACAAAATAGATGCCATATCGGCCTGGTTTCTGCACATGGGCGTACAAAAAGGCGACCGCCTTGCTTTATTAATTGAAAACGGACCCGATTATGTTTATTACGATCAGGCCCTGCAGCAGATAGGCGCTATCAATACCTCCATATACCCTACCCTTACCGAAAACGAGATTGAGTATATCCTGAATGATTCGCGTGCTAAAACGATCATAACAGGAAATCCGTTCCTGTTTCGTAAGGTGCTGAAGGTGGCTAATAATTGCGAGTCGTTAATACGCATTATACCCGCGTTTGATGATTTTGAAAAATACAGCGATAAGCTTAACCTCAACGCCGGTGTTATTGGATTTGACCAGGTAATAACTGAAGGCCTGGCTATGATTGAGCAATATCATCATGCTATAAACGCTGCCCGTGAAGCCATTTTAACAACAGATGTTTCCTGCCTCATTTATACATCGGGCACTACGGGTATACCTAAGGGAGTGATGCTTACACACCATAACCTTACCCAAAACGTAATTAACAGCCTGATACAGATTCCGTTTATCGAGAAAACCGATCTGTTCCTGTCGTTCCTGCCGCTATCGCACGTATTTGAGCGTACAGCTACCTATCATATTTGCTTGTATAAAGGTTGTAAAATAGCCTTTGCACAAAGTTTAGAGCTGTTGGCAAAAAACATGGCAGAAGTTAAGCCAACCGTACTCAACTGCGTACCACGTTTGCTGGAGCGCATTCATGACAGAGCTATCAAAAACGGAACATCTGCCGGAGGCGTAAAAACAAAAATATTTTTATGGGCACTTGAGATCGGTAAAAAATACCGGTTGGTTAAGGAAGCCGGTAAAACACCGGGCCTGATCCTGAGCAGTCAGCAAAAACTGGCAGAAAAATTAGTATTCAGTAAAATAAAGGAAAAAACAGGCGGTCGTTTAAAATTCATGGTATCGGGCGGTGGCGCGTTACCTAAAAACATCGGTGAATTTTTTGGCGATCTGGGTATTATCATCCTGGAAGGTTTCGGGCTTACCGAAACATCACCTGTTATGGCGGTTACCGAGCATCACCGCGTAATTTATGGTACTGTTGGTCGCATTATTCCAGGTATTGAGGTAGCTATACAAAATGTAGACAACCAGCATATTTACACCATACAAACCCACGATTCGTTCAAGGAAAACCTGCAATCGGAAGAGGGCGAGATCATCGTTCGCGGGCATTGCGTAATGAAAGGTTATTGGAACAAGCCCGAAGAAACCGCTACCGTGATTGATAAAGATGGATGGTTCCATACCGGCGATATCGGCCGTTTTTACCGCGGTAACCTGCAAATTACCGATCGTTTGAAAAACATGCTGGTAAATGCTTACGGCAAAAACATATACCCTACCCCAGTTGAGAATACCTATCTTAAAAGCCCTAAAATTGAACAAATATTTTTAGTAGGCGACAAACGCGAGTACGTTACCGCGATCATCGTTCCGTCGCGCGAAACCATGCAGGAAACTTTTGGCCTTAAAGACGCGTTTTTTGAGCAGCCCGATGTGTTTATTGAAGATAAGGAACTGGTTGATTGGATTGGCCAGGACCTGCGCAAACTGAGCAACGAGCTGGCCAAGTTTGAACGCATAAAAGCCTTCAAAGTAAAACGCAACCCATTCAGCATGGACGAGGGCGAAATTACCCCAACCATGAAAGCTAAGCGCAAAGTAATTGAAAAGAAATACGCCGCCGATATTGACGCCATGTATTTACAGGAAACTGAAGCAGATTGACCGCTGATTTTTTATTGATTACTATGATTTCGTTGATTCTTGACCGTTGATTTGTTTAATTACGCTGATTTCGCTGAAGCTTGAAAATTTGCTATTTACAGTTTACATGTAATCGTAAATGCCTAAATTTAAAAAATACAGTGAAAATAATAATCAACAATCAAAATCATAAACTAATCAACGGTCAAAATCATCAACGTCATCAACGAAATCATAAACCAATCAACGGTCAAACTTTGTTAGCATGAAACGATCCGGAAGCGCTGATCTGCCTTTACATTATGGTTATGTGCCTCAATGGCTGGCCGAACGTATGGCTAAGTTGGGGCTTGCCGTGGTCGAAAATATTGTGATTGATTATGGCAAGGATGAGGTACTACGCCGCCTGAGCGATCCTTTCTGGTTTCAAAGTCTGGGCGCGGTAATGGGGATGGACTGGCATTCGTCGGGCATTACCACCTCGGTAATGGGTGCCCTGAAACGTGCCATTAATCCGCACAGCCGAGAGCTGGGTATTTATATTTGCGGCGGCAAGGGCAAACACTCCAAACAAACCCCGGCCGAGCTGCTTAAAATAAGCGAACAAACCGGCCTCGACGGCAACCACCTGGTAAAATGCAGCAAACTAAGCGCTAAAGTTGATAATACCGCCATACAGGATGGTTTTCAGTTGTATACCCATAATTTTATCCTGAGCGATACCGGCAAATGGGCGGTAGTACAACAGGGCATGAGCGATGCCAGCAGTACTGCCCGCCGCTATCACTGGCATTCAGAACAGCTTACCTCCTTTGTTAATGATCCCCATACGTTCATATATGGCCAAAATCATGGCCTTATCCTCAACATGACCGATCAACAGGCAGATAGTTCCCGTAACGGTGTAATGCAAATAGCTGCCGAAAACCCGGAACATATGCTTCGGGAGATCAATAAACTGGTAATGCCGGGTAACCACCAGGTAACGGCTAAAGATGTTGATTTGAAACGATTAGGCACCGTATTGTGGCTGGCTCACGAAAAACAACCCGCCGATTTTGAAGAACTATTGTTGCTGCAGGGCCTGGGCCCGCGAACACTGCAATCACTCGCGCTGGTAAGCGAGGTAATTCATGGTACGCCTTCACGGTTTAAAGATCCGGCAAGGTTTTCTTTTGCACATGGAGGTAAGGATGGGGCTCCTTTCCCTGTACCTACCAAAATTTATGACGAAACCATCAGCACCCTTCAAAACGCTGTGCAAAAGGCCAAGCTGGGCCAATCCGAAAAAAATGAGGCCATTAAACGCCTGCACCAGGTTGCCGTAAATGCCGAAAAAGATTTTACCCCCAACACCAATTTTGATGAGGTAGTGGCCCAAGAACGCGAAAATTCCTGGAAATATGGCGGCCAAACAGTTTTTGGCAAAGCAAAGCCACCGGTACAACAGCAGCTTAAATTATTTTAAGATACACCCTTACTGATTGTGCTGATTATTAGATTCTCACATAGCATAAACTCATAATTTACCCCTCCATCTACCCTTCTTATATTTTTTTCACTTCACTATTGCGTAATCAAAAGGTTTCATTTAAATTTGTAACCAAATGGTTTCATATCCATTTTCAAGATTATGAGTAAAGATATTTTTAAAGCAATTGCCGACCCCACCCGCCGGGAGATCATTAACCTGATTGCCCATCAAAGCATGAACCTGAATGCTGTGGCCGATAATTTTGACATTAGTCGCCCCGCGGTATCCAAGCATATTAAAATATTAACCTCGTGCGGTTTACTGGTGATTAAGCAGCAAGGCCGCGAACGATTCTGCCATGCCGACCTGAAACAGCTCAAAGAGGTTACCGACTGGGCTGAGCAATACCGCAGGTTCTGGAGCCAAAAACTGGACGCGTTGGGCCAGTTTCTTGATCAGGAAAAACAATCAACCGATAATATTAACCGTAAAAATGAAAAATTATGAGCGCACAACCTTTTGTGATCGACCGTATTTACAATGCCCCTGCCGATAAAGTTTGGCAGGCCATTACCGATAACAACAAAATGAAGGAGTGGTATTTTAACATCCCGGATTTTAAACCTGTAGTTGGCTTTGAGTTTACCTTTAAGGGTGGAAGCAAAGAGCAAACCTACGTACATAGATGTAAGGTAACCGAGGTTATTGAAGGCAAGAAGCTATCCCACTCCTGGACCTACGAAGGCTATGATGGCTACTCGGAAGTTACCTGGGAGCTATTCCCACAGGGAGATAAAACAAAAGTAGTGCTTACCCATATCGGATTGGAAACCTTCCCGCCGCTAAAAGATTTTGCAGTAGAAAGCTTTACCAAAGGCTGGACTCATATCGTTGGCACATCGTTAAAAGAGTATGTAGAAAAGCCAGCTGCATAATTTAGCGTTGGAATATTTTAGATGCATGTGATACGTCTCGACACGGTATGATTTTGTAGCGGCGCATTACATGTGTCTTTTTATATAATTTCCTTTTATATTCGGTTATTCAAATATGTTGAACAACCTTACAGATCATATTAAAAAATTCATTGATTTAAGCGATACTGATATCGAACTGATCAACTTGGCTGTAGCCGTAAAATCTGTTAAAAAGAAAGCTTTCCTGCTGCAGCCGGATCAAAGCTGTAAGGAAATTTATTTTGTAAGCCAAGGCTGCCTGCGCCTGTATTTCATCAACAAAAAGCTTAACGAACAAATAACCCAGTTTGCCATTGAAAACTGGTGGTTAAGCGATTACTACAGCCTAGAAAGCGGAAAGCCATCCAATTACTATATCCAAGCCGTCGAAAATTCAGAGATTATTAGCATTAATAAAAACAAGCTGGAAGAACTTTTTAAAAAAGTACCCAGATTGGAACGCTATTTCAGGATTGTGCAGCAGCGGGCATTTACCGCCGCGCAAAAACGTATTGAATATATTTATAGTTTTAGTGACGAAGAGCGGTATCGCAACTTCAGCAAGCGTTTTCCTGAATTTATGCAGCGCATTCCTCAATATATGCTGGCATCTTACCTGGGTTTTACTCCGCAATTCATGAGCAAAATAAGAGCGAAAAAAGATTAACACCTTATCTGATTTTCTTAATCTTGATTCATTTTTTGAGGCTGCTTTTGTCCCCACCTTTGGATAACAAAAAACAACAAGAAAATGAAATCAAGAATTGAAATTCCAAAAGTAGAACCTGAAGCATATAAAGCATTAGCTACTTTAAGCGCCTATATTGAACACAGTGATTTAACTAAAACACATAAAGAGCTGATAAAAATACGTGCATCACAAATAAATGGCTGTGCTTATTGTATTGATATGCACACTAAAGACGCCCGCAAAGCCGGCGAAACCGAACAACGCATTTATGCCCTGAATGCCTGGAGAGACACTCCTTTCTTCACTGAAGAAGAAAGAGTAATACTTGCCCTAACCGAAGAAGTAACGCTGATACAGAATCACGTATCTGATAAAACCTATGAAGCCGCCGCCGCTATTTTAGATGAAAAATATCTTGCGCAGGTAATTATGGCCATTATCACCATCAACGCCTGGAACAGAATTGGTATTACTACCAAGATGCAACCTGCATTGTAAAAAAGCAGACATAAAACATATCATACGAGCGTAGCGCGGCAATCGCAAATTTGTCTGAACCACGATTTTAGGGATTTAAAGATTACCCTGATTATATAAAGTGAGTTGAATCCTTAAATCTAATAAATCTGTTGAATCGTGGTTCAGACAAATTAGCGATTGCTTCGTCGTTCCTCCTCGCAAAGACATTAAGAATAGTCAGTGATTCATCATCAAACAAAAAAGCCGGGTCTTTTTAAAGAGCCCGGCTTTTGGATTTTGGATTTATAATTTAATTAGAACACTGATTAAAATACTTGATCAAACTGGTTCACTGCATCCTTGCTTTCCAGCACCGAGTGTCCCATTAAAAACTCATCAACCTTGCGGGCTGCTTCACGGCCTTCAGATATGGCCCATACTACCAATGACTGGCCTCTGCGCATATCACCAGCGGTAAACACTTTGCTTACATTGGTGCGATAAACACCCTCTTTAGCTTTAGCATTTTTACGCTCATCCAACTCAACACCTAAGTGGTGCATCATGCCTTCAAATTGCGGGTGCAGGAAACCCATAGCCAGGAATACACGCTGGCAAGGTATTTCACGCTCAGAACCTTCAACCGTATGGAATTTTACCGGGCGACCTAAAAAGTCTTGCTCCCACTCCACGTCAACTACTCTAAGGGCTCTCAGGTTACCATCAGCATCGCCTAAAAACTCCAGGGTGTTAACTCCCCAGAAACGATCTGCGCCTTCTTCATGCGAGCTGGTGGTTTTCATCACCATAGGATAAGTTGGCCACGGCATATGCTTGGTACGCTTTTCTGGCGGTTGAAACATCACCTCAAACTGTTTAATTGAACGTGCTCCCTGGCGGTTTGATGTACCCACGCAGTCAGAGCCTGTATCGCCACCGCCTATAACTACTACGTCTTTATCTGTAGCCAGTATATCTTCGGCATCAACAGCAATATTGCTTACGCGTTTGTTTTGTTGTTTCAGGAAATCCATCGCGAAGTGGATACCTTTTAACTCACGGCCCGGAATGTTCAGGTTACGCGGAATGGTTGAACCACCTGCCAATACTACAGCATCATGGCTGCGCACCAGTTCATCGGCAGCTACGTTAACACCTACTTCGCTGTTGCATTTAAATACAACACCATCTTTCTCCATTACCTCCACACGGCGCTCAACAACCCATTTTTCTAATTTAAAATCAGGGATACCATAACGTAATAAACCTCCTGGTTTATCATCGCGCTCAAAAACGGTTACAGCGTGGCCTGCTTTGGTTAATTGCGCGGCAGCAGCCAAACCAGCCGGACCCGAACCAACCACGGCTACTTTTTTACCGGTTTTAACCAGCGGCGCGGTTTGTTTTACCAGGTTTTTCTGGTAAGCTATTTCAATAATATGTTTTTCAATTTCCTCAATAGCAACAGCAGGTTTATTAATACCTAACACACATGCTGATTCGCAAGGTGCAGGGCAAATACGGCCTGTAAACTCCGGGAAGTTATTAGTTGATGATAAAATATGGTAAGCCTCTTCCCAGTTTTTACGATACACAGCATCATTAAACTCCGGAATAATATTACCAAGCGGACAACCCGAGTGGCAAAAAGGGATACCGCAATTCATACACCTGGCCGATTGCTGGTTCAGTTTCTCGTCGGTATATAAATTAACAAACTCGTTATAGTTCTTTACACGCTCAGCAGCGGGAACCTTGCCTGGCAATTCCCTGTCAAACTCCTGAAATCCTGTTGGTTTTCCCATTGCTAATTAGCCTATTGTTTGATATTGTAATTTCTCTAATACTTTTTTATACTCTTTCGGATACACCTTTACAAACTGGGTAGATGCCTCGTTCCAGTTGTTCAGTATTTCCTGTGCCAGCTTACTGCCGGTAAGGCTGATGTGCTTGCGCAACAATGCCTGGATCTGCTCTTTATCATCTGATGCCAGCGGATCAAGATCAACCATTTCGGTATTGCAGTTTTCGGCAAA
>NZ_JBCECK010000151.1:0-11705 GCF_039207105.1 Mucilaginibacter sp. | reverse complement strand
CCCCTTCTCCTACAGCTCTTCTCATAATTTAGGTTTATAATTGGTTAGTAAAGGCCCCTGCCCATCAGGGGCTTTGCTGTTTTCAGGCCTTTTTGTTTTATCTATGATCTTCCTGACTTTTAAATCCAATAATGCTTTCGGTTTTTTGGCGTGCGCTCAGATCTTCAAATTCCTCATTGGTAATGGCTTTCATCTCTTTAAGCCAGCTTAAGGTTGATATTTTAACATCATAAGGAATGCTGCTATCAAAATGGCTGTATTTGTTTTTATAATAAGCACGAATGGCGGCATGTATCTCATCAATAAAAAGTAATACGGTTTGCTTGTCGGGTTTGGCGGCAAGCAGCTCTAAAACTTTTTGTCCGCCGCCCAGGTAAATGATCTCTTTATTGCGCTGGCTAAATGAGTATAGGCATAATGCAGCAAAGAAAATAAAGCCGAACATCCATAATATCAGTTCGGCCAGCGGGCCTTTGCTATACCAGGTTGTTACTAAAAGGTAGGTATCAAGCATAGTAAATACCAGGAAAGTGTAAAAGGACAGGTTGGCTGTTTTATCGGTTCGTTTTATGGTTTCAAAACCCAGCTCGCCAAGCTTTATAATGTATTCCATTTCATCTTTGATGGTCTTGGTGCGAATGGCGATATGGTCGGCCTCAATACTGATCTCTTTTTTGGAGGTCCAGCTTTTTTGGATTAATCGGTTAGTAGCCATAAGGTTCGGATTGGTTTAATAAAAATACTAAAAACAAACGTGGAATAAAATATGTACAGAAGTATCCCTGAAAAGCACTTTGATCATAACCCTGGAAATTGTATTGTAAATATTACTGTGTCATTTTAACACAATGTGTTTGATATCTAAATATTTATTATAAATTTGATACATTGCTAATTATCACAATCGATTGTGACTGAGCCCCCGATAGTTGCAATAAACACCAGTTAAAAACTAACCTAATAACATATATATGAAAAAAATCGTACTGATTGTTCTTGCAGCATGTTGTTGTATTTGTTTATCCTGTAATAAAAAACGCGTGGGCAAGCCCAGAGTATTAGTGTTTTCAAAAACTATGGGCTATCATCATGAATCTATTGATGCAGGTATAGCCGCCATTCAAAAAATGGGAGCAGCCAATAATTTTGATGTTGACACTACTAAAAATGCCGATTCGTTTACCGAGGATAACCTGAAAAAATATGCAGCTGTTATTTTTTTAAGTACTACCGGCGATGTGCTTGACTATAGGCAGGAAGCCGCTTTTGAACGTTACATACAAGCTGGCGGGGGCTACTTAGGCATACATGCTGCTACAGATACCGAGTACGATTGGGGTTGGTATGGCCGCCTTACCGGCGCCTGGTTTTTTGACCACCCGGGTATACATGATAAATACCCTAACGTACAAGAAGGCGTGTTTAACGTAGTTGATGGTAATAACCCGGCTACCAAACATCTGCCTAAAGTATGGAAACGAACAGATGAGTTTTACAGCTTTAAAAAAGCGTTGGATTCTACCATTCACGTATTGGTAACCATTGATGAAAAAAGCTATAACGGCGCTAAAAGAATGGGTTATCACCCAATGGTATGGTACCATGATTTTGACGGCGGTCGTTCTTTTTATATTGAGCCCGGACACACTAAAGAATCATACACCGAGGATAATTACCTGAAATTATTGTTAGGCGGTATTAAATACGCTATAGGTGATAACAATGACCTGGATTATTCCAAAGCAAAATCGCAGTTACCGCCAGATGAAGACCGCTTTAAAAAAACGCAGCTATCAACCGGTGAGTTCTTTGAACCAACTGAAATGACCATTCTGCCAAATTTTGATATCATGGTGATTCAGCGCCGCGGCGAGATCATGTTATACAAGCACGATACCCAAAAGGTAAAGCAGGTGGGCTTTTTTGATGTGTATTATAAGACACATACCCCCGGAGTAAACGCCGAAGAGGGAATGCTTGGCCTGGCCAAAGACCCAGATTTTGCCAAAAATAATTGGGTATATATTTATTACAGCCCGGCCGATAGCTCGGTTAACCGTTTGTCGAGGTTTACTTTTGCGAATGATACGCTGGATAAAAAAACCGAGAAAGTGATCCTTGAAGTAAAAGCCCAGCGCGAAATTTGCTGCCATACTGGTGGTTCAATAGCCTTTGGGCCGGGGCCTGATAAGCTATTGTTTTTTTCGGCGGGTGATAACTCTACTCCCTTTGATGAAAAAGGTCAGAAATACGTAACCAGTGGCTACGGTCCATTAGATGACAGGCCCGGTCACCTGCAGTTTGATGCCCGCCGTTCGGCCGGTAATACCAATGACCTGCGCGGAAAGATCATGCGTATCAAGGTTAATGATGATGGTACTTATAGTATTCCGGAAGGTAACCTTTTCCCGAAGGGCACACCTAAAACACGCCCGGAGATTTATGTTATGGGCGACAGGAATCCGTACAGGATCTCGGTAGATCAAAAAAACGGCAACCTGTACTGGGGCGAAGTAGGACCTGATGCGCATAATGATAGTTTGGACACGCGTGGCCCGATGGGTTATGATGAAGTAAACCAGGCACGTAAAGCGGGCAATTATGGCTGGCCATACTTTGTAGGCGATAACAAACCCTATCATTTGTATGACTACGCTACCGGCAAATACGGCCCGGCTTTTGATCCTAAGCACCCGATAAACAACTCACGTAATAATACCGGCTTAACAGATCTGCCGCCGGCTCAACCTGCGTTTATTTGGTATCCATACGGGCCTTCGGCTGATTTTCCACAGGTAGGTACGGGAGGCAGAAATGCGATGGCTGGCCCGGTGTATTACACCGATATGTTCCCGACCGAAACACGTTTGCCTGATTATTACAATGGCAAATTTTTAACGTACGATTGGATGCGCGGCTGGATCAAAGCAGTGAGCATGAAGCCTAACGGCGATTTTGATAAAATGGAGCCATTTTTTAACAAGCTGAAGGTAAATTCCATGATTGATATGGAAGTTGGTCCTGATGGCCGGCTATATGGTCTGGAATACGGCAGCGGCTGGTTTACGCATAATCCGGATGCAGGTTTGTTCCGCATTGATTATATAGCGGGCAACAGGCCACCTGATATCACGCAAATAAAAGTTGATAAAACATCAGGTCAACTGCCATTTACAGTTAAACTGAGCACTAAGGCAAAAGATCCTGAAGGAGATAAAATATCCTACACCTGGAACTTAGGTAATGGTGAAACCAAAGAGACCACAACACCAGAACTTACTTATACCTATAACAAAGTAGGTGATTATAAGATCATACTGGAAGCAAAAGATGATCAGGGCGCTGCTGATAAAACCATGCCTTTGAAAGTGTATGCCGGTAACGAGCAACCGCAGGTAAGCATTAAACTGAGTGGTGGCAACAAATCGTTCTATTTACCGGGCTTGCCTTTTAGCTATGCAGTTACAGTAACTGATGGTGTCAATACGCCTAAGGTTGATGCTAAACGCATTATGGTGAGTGTTGACTATATTAATGGTTACAAAAAGCCCGTATCGGCATCGCAATTGGAGCAAAGCGAGCCGGAAAACAGCGGCAAGGCCATTATGCTTACTATGGATTGCAAAAGCTGCCATAAAGAGGTCGGCAAATCAATAGGGCCTGCATTTATGGATGTATCTGCCAAATACAAAAAAGATCCGGATGCCATGACCAAGCTTACTCAAAAGGTAATAAAAGGCGGCGCAGGTGTTTGGGGCGAAACGGCTATGCCAGCCCACCCGGCTATTAAAAAAGGAGATGTTGACCAGATCATCACCTGGGTGCTGTCATTGGATAATAAAGAAGCAGAGAAGAAATCATTGCCAGCGGCAGGTAGCATTAATCCTGACCCAGGCAAGCAGCCTGCAAGTACCCTGGTGCTGTCTGCAAGATATACCGATGAGGGTGGAAATGATATTAAAGCTTTAACCGGACAGGGTGTAGTGGCTTTAAACAGCAATAACTATATGTTCTCGGGTACCGAAAAGGTTAATGGCTTTACCATGTTCAAATACAATGGCATTAACCTGGCCATCATGCCAACAAATGAGGGCTGGTTTGAGCTGAGCGGTATTGACCTGACTGGCGTGCGCTCTATAAACCTTACCCATTTCTGGCAGGCCGCCCCATCTATAGGCTTTAACTTTGAGGCCCATATTGATGCGGCTGATGGTAAACTGATAGGTAAAGGTAGTATGCCTGTGCCAACAAAAGATCAAAAATCGGGTATTACGCACTTAACTATTAGCCCGGTTGCTGATGGCCAGCTGCACAAAATTTACTTTGTATATAAACCTGTAAAAGCAGTAGCCATGCAGGCTGGTGTAACAGGTATACAGTTTAATGCCAAATAAAATGTTGTTGCAATACCAATAAAAAAAACCGGCAGGAATACCTGCCGGTTTTTTTTATCTGCTAAGACTATCAGCATTAAAATATTTTAAAACCAATGCTAAGTGCCCAAAGGTTTTGGCGTTTGGCAAAACTGTCGCTTATTTTAGTCAATCCACCTTCATAGCGTAAATCGGCAGTAATGGCGCCTATATCAACACCTGCGCCTACTTGGTAGCCTATATTGCTTTTGTTGAAGTTATCAATGGCTCCATTAATATTATCACCTAAATTTCCACTTTTATCAAGCTGGTAGGTGTAAATGGGGCCGCCCATTATACGGAAGTTAAGATCCTTTTCGCCAAATGATTTACCGATCAGTAATGGAACGTTCAGGTTAGTGAATCTTACCTTGCCGCTAAAGTTCTGATTGTTATCGCTCGACTCAAATTTACCGCCTGTTCCGCTCAAATAAAGCTCTGGCTGGAAATAAACGCTACCCCCAACACGGGCAAATAAACCAGCCTGGTAACCGGTTAGACTTGATTCTTTAATGTTGTCGGTACTGATTTTTGAAAAATTGACACCGCCTTTAATACCTAATGATACTTGTGCCTTTGCGCTGATGCTTACCGCTATCAGTAATATTGCGCCTAATAAATACTTTTTCATAATTTTTGATGTTGATGATGCCGCTTTGTACCTTTATTGGATTAAATAGCACAGCACGGCATATTTAAAATTTAGTTTATAAAACGGGTTTACACGTAAACCTTAATTGTATCTTAACAATTGACGAGCCAAAGTTTTAAATGTTGCCTGCAATGTATTTTTTATATTTTTGCTGAAAATAATTAATCATGGCTGAGATCAGTATCACAAACAAAGAGTGGGAGCGTGTTAAAATAAAGGTTCAACGCAAATACAATCACCTTACCGATGAACAATTACAGTACTCAGAAGGACAAGAAGAAGGCCTGATAACCAAGTTGATGGATCTGGTAAACCGCGACAGGAAGTATGTGGTTTTCACTTTGAAAAAAGCATTGGTAAATATTGATAATAACAGGCTGTAAATAAGGCATTGCCTTTAAATACTGCTAAGCTTTTTGTATTTTTATAGGCTAATGAAGAAATTGGGGTATGGTGATCAATAAAAGATACAAAAAGATAGGTTTAATTGCCGGTATCGCGTTACTGGCCGGTGGTGCGGTGGCTTTTAATGATGACCTTTTCCAGATATCAAAAAATCTGGATGTTTTTGCATCGGTGTACAAAGAGGTGAACATCAATTACGTTGATGATATCAACTCTGCCAAACTGGTAAAAACCGGCGTTGATGCCATGCTCGACGGACTTGATCCTTATACCGAGTTTGTTCCTGAATCGGAAATTGAAGATTATAAGCTGCATTATGTAAGCACACAATATGGCGGTATAGGTACCACCATATTTTTGCGTAACGGAAAAGTATTTATTTCTGATGTATTTGCAGGCTTCCCGGCCCAAAAAGCAGATATTCATCCGGGAGATCAGATCGTTAAAATAAATGACGTTGACCTTAATGGTAAAAACAACGAGCAGGTTAGCCTGCTGCTGAAAGGCTCAAAAGGTGCTCCTATAAAGCTGCTCATCAAACGCGACAATACACCGCAGCCATTTGAAAAAAATCTTGTTCGGGATGAGATCAAACAACCCAATGTATCTTACTTTGGAATGGTTGGCGGCAATATGGGTTACATTAAGCTTGATAAGTTTCTGGAAAACTCGGCCAGTGAAGTTACCAACGCCTTAGTGACCTTAAAAAAGAGCAATCCAAACGGTATCATACTTGATCTGCGCTCAAACGGAGGGGGAATATTGCAGGAAGCTGTGAAAATAGTGAACCTGTTTGTGCAAAAAGATGTGGAGATCGTGTCGCAAAAAGGAAAGATCAAGGATAAAAACTTTACTTATAGCACTGTTACCACACCGCTTGAGCCTAATTTGCCCTTAACTGTACTGGTTAACAGTCACTCTGCCTCGGCATCAGAAATTGTTGCCGGCTCGCTGCAGGATCTTGACCGGGCTATAATTATCGGGCAACGGAGCTATGGCAAGGGATTAGTGCAGCAAACATTTAATTTGCCGTATAACAGCCTGGTTAAAATCACAATTGCTAAATACTATGTGCCATCAGGTCGTTGCATACAGGCTTTAGATTACACGCACCGTAAGGATGATGGTAGCGTAGTAAAGGTAGCCGATTCATTGATACATGAGTTTAAAACCAAAAATGGCCGGTCGGTTTTTGATGGCAGCGGTATTTATCCGGATATATTTGTTAAACAGGAAAAATTTGCCAACGTGACCCAGGCCCTGGTGGGTAAGCTATTGATATTTGATTATGCTACTGTTTATCGTGACAATCACGCTAAAATTAGCGATTCCAAAGAATTTAGTCTTTCTGACCCTGAATACAACGATTTTGTAAAATATCTTACTGATAAAAACTATAACTACACCACAGCATCTGAAAAGTTACTTACAAGCCTTAAAACTGAAGCAACTAAAGAGAAACAGTTTAACGATATCCAGGCGGAGTACGATGTGCTTAAATCAAAGTTGCTGGTTAGTAAAAAGAACGACCTGCAGCAGCATAAGGCCGAAATAAAACAGGTGCTTGAAAACGAGATAGCCTCACGCTATTATTTTGAACGCGGCCGTTATGAGGTTAACTTTAAGTATGATAAGGAGCTGGCTACAGCTATCAAAACCATGCAGGATAAAGCCCAGATGGCATCAATACTCAAAGGCGAAGGCAACTATAAGGTAATTGGAAAACCTGTACTGGCTATGGCCGGTAAAAAAGATGCTGATAAGGATTCTACAGACGACGATCAGTAAGTCAATTAATTGTATACCATGTTGTTATAATGTTGTAACTAATTAGTTACCTGTATGAAGCAAATTATAGCTAAACTTTTGGCAATACTTGCTGTCATACAATGCAAATAACACACACAACATGAAAAAGATTATTTTAACAGCAGCCATTTTACTTAGCTGCTTAACCGTTCAAATAGCAAGCGCTCAAATAAGTTTAAGTATAAACATTGGCAGTCAGCCAGACTGGGGGCCCACTGGTTATGATCATGCAGATTATTATTACATGCCTGATATCGACTCTTATTATGACATTAACGCCCATCAATATGTTTACCTGAATAATAATGTATGGGTACACACCGTATCATTACCACCGCGTTACGCTAATTATGATGTATATCATGGTTATAAGGTAGTAGTAAATCAGCCGACTCCGTGGATCCATAACGATGTGATCAGACAAAAATATGCTTCATACAAAGGACGTCGTGATCAAACCATTATCCGCGATAGCAAGGATGTTAAATACCGTAACCACTGGACCGGAAATAATAATAACCGTGGACAAGGCCGTAGGGTGGTAGTTCACAAAACTAAGGTTGTTCACAGGGATAATCATGATAACCACGATGATCATCATGATAACCGCGGCGAAGGTCACCGTAATTAATTTATATTTAAAATTTTGACATAACCGGCTCAGCAGCAATGCTGAGCCGGTTTTTTTATAGTATAGCTTAAAATTGGGGATATAAAACCACGGAAAAAATTTAAACTTTTTGCGATAATTGCTGTCATACCTTCAAACAATGCTACTGATAATGGGAATTTGATCCTGCATTTGTAAGCTGGTAACACTTAAAAAACTACTAATGAAAAAGCTCATTTTATCGGCAGCAATATTACTCGGCTGCTTAACTGTTAAAACCGCCAGTGCTCAGGTAGGCGTAAGTCTGGGTATCAACATTGGCAGCCAGCCTGCCTGGGGCCCTGTTGGGTACGATTACGCTAATTACTACTACATGCCCGATATTGATACTTATTATGATGTGCCAACACACCAATATGTATACTTTGATAATAACGTATGGGTACATCGTGCTTATCTGCCTGTACGCTATCGTCATTATAACCTGTACAGCGGCTATAAGGTGGTTATAAACGACAGAAACCCCTGGTTAAGGCATGATGTATACCGTGTGCGTTACGCGGGCTACAGAGGCCGCCACGATCAGGTAATTATACGTAACAGTCACGATGCACGATATGCGCATTATTGGAGGGGCAATTATGGCCGAAGAGTATCATACGGTCGTCCTGGCGGTCATTATGCTGTAAACCACGGTAACTGGAATCATGGGCATGGAGGCAACTGGGGTGGCCACGGAAATGGAAACCATAATTGGGGCCACGGTGGTGGCGATCATGGTAATCATGGTCATGGAGGAGGCCACGGTCATCATTAATAATTGTTATTGCAAAACAAAAGCGGCTTCCTTGTTTGGGAAGCCGCTTTTGTTTTATAGGTTATATAGCTTATTAAGCCATAGTTTCTTCGTGACGTTTTATCTTCCTTTTCTCAACAAGGCCAGCTACCACAATACTCACTTCGTAAAGTACAAACAGCGGTATACTTACAACGGTCATAGTCAACATATCAGGTGTTGGTGTTACAACCGCTGCTATGATCAGGATAATTACAATAGCATACCTGCGGGTTTCGCGCATGAATTTAGGAGTTAAAATACCTAAGTTCGATAATATGTATACCAAAATTGGCAATTGAAATACTAAGCCTGTTGCCAGTGTTAACGTAGCAACAGATGATAAATAGGAGTCTACTGTAAACTTATTTTCGATCTGATCACTTACACTGAAGCCAGATAAAAAGTTAATAGACATGGGTGTTATCACGTAATAACCAAATAAAACCCCAAGGAAAAAGAGCATACAAGCATAAAATACAAAGCCTGTAGCTGCTTTACGTTCCTTTTCATGAAGGGCTGGCTTTATAAAGCGCCAAATTTCCCAGATTAGATAAGGTATACCCAGTGTTATACCTATTATTAATGCCGAGTTAATTTCCAAGGTAAACTGACCTGCCATTTCTGTATTGATTAGATGTACATTAATCTTATCAATACAAAAGCCTGAACGGTGTAAAGCCGCACCAATTTCGCATAACATACGATATGTCCAGAAAGTGGGCCGGCTTGGGCCCATGATCACGGTATCAAATATCCAGTCGTAAAAATAAAATACAACACAGGTAAATACTACAATGGCTATGGAAGCCCGCACTAAATGCCACCTTAAAGCTTCTAAATGATCGAAGAAAGACATTTCTGCCTCCATCGTTTTACCCTTGTCTTTTATCGCTTTAATTAACTTGTTCTCGCTCATTGTTTATATGGATACCGCTGTTTAAACGCTCTGTAATACTAAGTACGTTTTATTTTGTGAAGATAGTTTGAATTTATTTTAAAATTCAAAGGTTTCCATAAACTTGGTAGTAAAGTTGCCTGCGCGGAAGTTTGGATCCTGCAATAACCTCAGGTGAAAAGGTATAGTTGTTTTTACACCTTCAATCACAAACTCGCTTAATGCGCGTTCCATAGTACTTAAAGCCTCATCACGGGTTTGGGCCACGCAAATCACCTTGGCTATCATAGAATCATAGTTAGGCGGAATTACATAACCTGTGTACACGTGGGTATCTATACGCACACCGTGACCACCAGGTGAGTGGAAGTTGGTTATTTTACCCGGTGATGGGCGGAATTGGTTAAACGGATCTTCGGCATTAATACGGCACTCAATGGCATGCATGGTTGGTTCGTAATTTTTACCGGAAATAGGAATACCGGCGGCAACCTTGATCTGTTCTTTGATCAGGTCAAAGTTAATTACCTCTTCGGTAACCGGGTGCTCTACTTGTATACGGGTATTCATTTCCATGAAGTAGAAATTACGGTCTTTGTCAACCAAAAACTCTACTGTACCGGCACCTTCATATTTAACAGCTTTAGCGCCTTTGATGGCAGCTTCGCCCATTTTTTTACGAAGTTTTTCGGTCATGAAAGGTGAAGGTGATTCTTCAACCAATTTCTGGTGACGACGTTGAATAGAACAGTCGCGTTCAGACAGATGGCATACTTTACCATATTGATCACCTACCACCTGAATTTCAATGTGGCGAGGGTCCTGAACATATTTTTCAAGGTAAAGGCCATCGTTACCAAAGGCGGCACCTGATTCGGCACGGGCAGAATCCCAGGCGTTCTCAAACTCTTCATCTTTCCAAACAATACGCATACCACGGCCACCACCACCGGCAGTAGCTTTTAATATAACAGGATAGCCTATTTTATTAGCAATGGAAATACCTTGTTTTACATCTGTCAGCAGACCCTCTGACCCCGGCACAATAGGTACACCGGCTTTTTTCATAGTGTCTTTTGCAGATGCCTTATCGCCCATCTGGTTAATTTGCTCGGCAGTGGCACCTATAAATTTGATACCATAATCGGCGCATATGGCCGAGAATTTCGCATTTTCAGACAAAAAGCCATAACCTGGGTGTATGGCATCGGCATTGGTTAATTCGGCAGCCGAAATAATATTGGGAATGCTCAGGTATGAGTCGCGGCTTGGTGGCGGGCCTATACAAACAGCTTCATCAGCAAAACGTACATGAAGGCTATCGCGGTCGGCAGTTGAATATACAGCTACGGTTTTAATACCCATCTCTTTACAGGTACGGATAATACGCAAGGCGATCTCGCCCCGGTTAGCTATTAATATTTTTTTAAACATGATTTTTTTGATATGCAGATGTGCAAATGTGCAAAAATGCAGATGAAAATATTAATGATTGATGTTCAATTGTGTTAACTGCAAATGTGCAAACGAGTTGAAATCATCTGCACATCTGAAATTCACATATCTGCACATCTATTAAATAGGTTCTACTAAAAATAAAGGTTGGTCGTACTCTACCGGCGATGCATTGTCAACCAATACTTTTATAACACGGCCTGAAATTTCTGATTCAATTTCATTGAATAATTTCATAGCCTCAATGATACAAACAACAGAGCCTGATTTTATTTCGTCGCCAACGTTAACAAATAATGGTTTGTCGGGACTTGAAGAGCGGTAAAAAGTGCCTATCATCGGCGATTTGATAGTAAGATAATTTGACGCGGCCGGTTCAGCTGCTGCTGTTGGAGCAACTGGTGCTGCAGGTGCCGCTGCTACCGGAGCAGGAGGCAATATAGCCGGTGCTGTTTGTGCCGGTATGCTGGCATGAATAACCTGAGGCTGTGTCTCATTGGTTTTTATCGTAATCTTAAAATCTTTTTGCTCAATTGACACTTCGTTTACGCCCGATTTTGAAACAAAACGAATTAGGTCCTGAATTTGTTTAATATCCATACTTAGGGATTGATTGTTTTTGGATAAAA
>NZ_JBCECK010000150.1:11129-11753 GCF_039207105.1 Mucilaginibacter sp. | reverse complement strand
AAAAAGCAAAAGAAGAAGTTGAAAAACTGAATTCTGCTGATGCCCTGATCTTCTCGACTGAAAAACAACTGAAAGAGTATGGTGACAAAATTTCTGCAGATAAAAAAGCTCCTATTGAAGCTGGTTTAACCAAGCTGAAAGAAGCTTACGCTGCTAAAGACTTTGACGCCATCGAAGCTGCTCAAACTGAACTGAACGCTGCATGGGCTACCGCATCTGAAGAGATGTACAAAGCTTCTGCCGAAGGTGGTCAGCCGGGTGCAGAAGGTGCTCCAGGCGCAGGTCCGCAAGATCATGGCGACACGGTTACCGATGTTGACTTTGAAGAAGTAAAAGACGATACAAAATAATAAGTGTTATTTTAATAGCAAAAGGCCCGGTCAGGATTTTCCTGAACCGGGTTTTTTGTTTTGGGTGAGGATTCTTGAATTTAACGAATGTGCGCGTGCTTGATCAGCAGGAGGCCCCTACGGAGCCAAGTGCACTTTTGTTAATTCTATAAACATGGTACTCCTCCGGAGTTTGGACAATTAAGCCCCATTGGGAATGCCAGTTATAGTTAGTTCTCTAAATATGGTTTCGAGAATTTTGGACAATTAAGCCCCATTGGGAATGCCCAGTTTA
>NZ_JBCECK010000150.1:6893-11029 GCF_039207105.1 Mucilaginibacter sp. | reverse complement strand
TAGTTAGTTCTCTAAATATGGTTTCGAGAGTTTTGGACAATTAAGCCCCATTGGGAATGCCAGTTTATAGTTAGTTCTCTAAATATGGTTTCGAGAGTTTTGGACAATTAAGCCCCATTGGGGATGCCAGTTTATAGTTAGTTCTCTAAATATGGTTTCGAGAGTTTGGGCCATCGAGCCCCATAGGGGCTACCTGTTTATAGCAAATGTTTTTAAATAAGTTTGGCTCCATAGGAGCCTCCAATTAACAGAGAATTGCATTATTCTATAAAATCAAACAAGTACTGTTCTTCAAATGGAACCTCAAATTTTTTTAATAATTCCAGATATTCTTGTTTGAATGTCTTTTTCTGATGATGAATTTCCTGATCTAATACATATTTTACAACGGCGTCAACATGTGATTGAGAATAAGAGAATACACCATAACCTTCCTGCCAGCTAAACTTGCCTTTAATCCAATTTTTGCTATTTATGAATTCATTGCTCTCAACCTTGATCTCTTTCACAAAATCGGAGATAGAGATAGTCGGTTTAAAACCAACAAAAATGTGAATGTGGTCAGGCATGCAATGAATAGCAAGCAATTTTGCTTTTCTGTTTTGAACAAGACTGGTAATGTATTTGTGTAATTCCTCTTTATTGTTTTTTGAAATAAGGCTTTGCCTGTTTTTTACGGCAAAAACAAATTGAAGATAGATTTGTGAAAAGGTATTGGCCATGAATTGTTTTCTGACAGTTAAAGATAATGGTTTTTCAATATCCTATCTCCATCACCCCATTTTCCAAATCAAACATTTCTTGCTTCAAATTAACTTTCCCGAAGCCGTGTAATACCAATTGTATCTTGCCATATTTAGATGAAAACGTGCCCTCTACGCTCGATAAATGAATAACCCGGTTAATAGGCTCAAAACCGATCTCTCGCTTATAGAAAGCGCCAGTCTGATAATCGTAAGATAGGCCATCATCTTCATAGTATGTAAAAAGGCAGGGTTCTTCATTATGCCAGATGTGCAGTTCCAGTATGCCATCACCTTGTTCAGCGGTGCTTTGTACGATATGCTGCATGGGGACAATGCTCCCTGCCTTTACAAACACGGGCAGATCAGTTAGCGGGGCATCGACATTCACGATCTGATCACCATTGAATTTTTCATTAGTGCTTAAACGGTACCAACTGCCGGGCGGCAGGTAAACATCCGTATTCATGCGGGTACTTTCTACAGGGGCAATCAGCAAGGCATCGCCAAACATAAACTGGTTCTGGAAACGTGTGTCGAATACTAGGTCATCAAACGAATGCTCAATGGCCAGCGTGCGGCTCAGCGGCATGCCGGTTAAGTGCGACTGGTAAAAGGCCGAATAGATATAAGGCAGTAACTTATACCGCTGTTCAATATCCTTTTTGATGATCTGCTCGTTGGCTTCGCCCCACTTCCAGGGCTCGCGCATTTTGCTGCCTTGTATGGCATGATTACGGAACATGGGGGTATATACACCCAATGAGTTCCAGCGTACCATGAGTTCAGGCGTAGGGTTGCCGCTAAAACCGCCGATATCAACCCCGGTAAATGCCATGCCGGTAATACCCAAACTGTTTACCAGGCGCTGTCCAAGCAACATGTGTTCATCAGTGCCGGTGTTATCACCCGTCCACACGGCCGAATAGCGCTGCGTGCCGGCATAAGCGGCACGGGTTAATACAAACGGCCGTTTGTTGCCCAAAAGCTTGCATGTGCCCTCATAAGTGGCCCGGGCCATCTGCGTGCCGTAGGCATTGCGCACTTCTGGCATATCTTTATCACCAAATTGCACCAGCCAGGGCATGTTTTGTCCCCAGGCGGCAGGTTCGTTCATATCATTCCAAAAGCCATCTACACCAATGTCAGTTAAAGCGGTGAATGCCGCGCCCCACCACTCACGCACATCTTCCCTGAAAAAATTGGGGAAATGACAGCGGCCGGGCCATACGTAGCCGGTATAGTTTTCGCCGTTGGGGTAGGTGGCAAAGTAGTTGTTGGCTATGCCCTCATCATATTGCTGGTAACCTTCCTCTATCTTAATGCCTGGATCAACAATGGTAACGAGGTGAAAGTTCATGGCCTTCAGCTCATCCATCATAGCTTTGGGTTTGGCAAATGTTTTTTTGTTCCAGGTGAATATCTTGAAACCTTCCATGTAGTCAATATCGCAGTAGATCACATCTGCAGGTATTTGTTTTTTGCGAAAGGTTTTGGCTATGTCAAGAACCTCAGCTGCGCTCATATAACTCCAGCGACATTGCTGATAACCGAGGCTCCACAGTGGCGGCATTTCCATGCGGCCGGTTAGCCAGGTGTAATCGGCTAAGAGTTGCGGCACACCCTGCGCACCGAAGAAATAATAATTCTGGTCTCCGCTATCGGCTCCAAACCAGCTCATTTGGTTATCGGTAGTAGCGCCAAAATCGAAATAGCTTTTATGCGTATTGTCTAAAAACAGCCCGTAAGTTAAACCGCTATGCAGGCCGATAAAGAAAGGAAAAGTTTTATACAGCGGATCGGTTTTAGGGGTATAATCAACCGCGTCAGTATTCCAGTTGGTATAGGAACTGCCGCGACGGTCAAGATTGCCTGTTTTTTCGCCCAGACCAATAAATCTTTCATCTGGGTACAGCTTGCGGTAAGTTATTACCCTTGAACCCTGCCAGGTGGTACCAAAACGCTCATCATCTTCGCTCAAAGGTTTACCATCGGCAGTATAAAAATTAAACCTTAAAGGCGATTTATGGATGCGAAGTTTCAGGGCCGAAGTATTGATCCGGATAAACTCTGCCGATTCGTCAAAATCAAAATCAGGAACAGGCTTTTGAATCACAGCAAAGGACGTATCCGCATCATGATGATTCTTGCTGATACATATCCTGATAATAGTTGGGCTATAAATGTATACACGTGCCTCACCTTCGGCCGCCTTGATCACCAGAGCTTCGCCCTGTTGTTTAAAACCCTGTATATTTCCTGATATTGTTGTTTCCATGTTGGCTATAAGTATTTAATATCTGCACAAAAATGGAACGCTACAGGGTTTTATTAGTTTTTGTAAATGTAAAAAGTATGTAAAACAAAAATCCCGCTCAAGGGCGGGATTTCGTATGATCGTGGGGAAATAATTAGTCCCAAAGTTTTTCAGGGTAAGTGCCATTGGCTACCAGTTCTGATATGCTTTTTTGTACAATGGGCTTATCTTCTTTGTAAGTTACACCGAACCATTTTGAACCGGTTGGGATTACTTTAAATTTAGCAGCGCCTGTTTTGATCAGCTCATCAGCAGCCAGCGGAATAAAGAACTCCGCTTTAGGGTTGGTTTCATTAGCCTCAACAAAACGCTGAAACATTGGCAGGCTTTGCTTGAATATGGCAGGGGTAAAACCCCAGAAATTCATAGATACGCGGGTGTCATTTGGTAAAGCATGTTCGCCGGTAGCATCTTTATAAGCCACGCTGCCATCTTCTTTAAAATAAACCTCGGTACGCTCGTTAATTTCAACCATGTTGCCGCTGTCATCAACTTTACAAACACCGCGCGATACAGAACCATAATCAGACAGGGTCCTGTCAATCTGGTAGCCGATCAGTGAGTAGGTATCATCGCTAACTTCAGTGGTTAAAAACTTTGCCATTTTTTCAAATGAGTCATAACCGTAATAGTCATCAGCATTGATAACGCAAAATGGCTCGTTCAGTTGGTTGCGGGCAGCAAGTACAGCGTGAGCGGTACCCCAGGGCTTAGCGCGTTCAATGGTTTTATCAATGCCAAAGGGAGCAAGGTCATAGTTTTGAAAAACGTAGTCGGTTTCAATGCGGCCTTTAAGCTTTGGCTCAAAAATAGCTTTAAAGCTATCTAAAAATTCCTCGCGGATAATGAAGCTTACTTTGCCAAAGCCAGCTTTTATGGCATCGTATATAGAATAATCAATAATAGTTTCACCGTTGGGGCCAAAGCCATCAACTTGTTTCATGCTGCCGTAACGGCTGGCCATTCCGGCGGCCAAAATAAGAAGTGTTGGTTTCATAGATATGATATGGGGTATTTAAATACTCGCTTAATGTTTTATGAAATTTTTATAATGAATGAATCTATACCCAAATTGT
>NZ_JBCECK010000150.1:0-6883 GCF_039207105.1 Mucilaginibacter sp. | reverse complement strand
CGTTATCAACATCCTCCTTATGGATCATTTCAACCGTTGTATGCATGTACCTTAGCGGCAATGAAATTAATGCCGAGGGCACACCATCATTTGAGTAAGCAAACGCGTCGGTATCAGTACCGGTTGAGCGTGATGATGCCTGGCGCTGGAAAGGAATATCAGCCTTTTGTGCAGCCTCAATTAACAATTTGTTCAGGTTGTTTTGAACCGCAGGGGCATATGATACCACCGGGCCCTTGCCGCAGGCCAGATCGCCCTGGGTGATCTTATTGATCATCGGGGTTTGCGTATCATGCGTAACATCGGTTACGATGGCCACATTTGGTTTTATTTTGTGGGCTATCATTTCGGCGCCACGTAAGCCTATCTCTTCCTGTACAGCGTTAACGATGTATAAGCCAAATGGCAGTTTTACATTGTTCTCTTTCAGCAGGCGGGCTACCTCAGCTATCATGAAGCCACCGGCACGGTTATCAAGCGCACGGCCTACATAATAGCGGTCGTTAAGCACCATAAACTCATCTTCGTAAGTAATTACGCAGCCTACGTGGATACCCAGTTTCTCAACTTCTTCCTTTGAGGTGCAGCCGCAATCCAGGAAAATGTTTTTCAGGGTTGGGGCTTCTTCCTTTTCGCCGCCTAAACGGGTGTGGATGGCAGGCCAGCCAAAAACAGCTTTAACTATGCCGTTGTCGGTATGTATGTTTACCCTTTTTGAAGGGGCTATCTGGTGGTCAGATCCGCCGTTACGTATTACATATATTAAACCATCATTGGTAATATAATTTACAAACCATGATATTTCATCGGCATGAGCCTCAATAACAACCTTATAATCTGCCTTTGGGTTGATAATGCCTACCGCAGTGCCGTAATTGTCAACATAATGAGTATCGATGTAAGGTTTTAGATATTCGAGCCACAATTCCTGGCCTTTCCACTCAAAACCGGTAGGGGAAGGGTTATTGATGTATTTTTCAAGAAAAGACAGTGAAGTTTCGTTTACAACAGGAATATGTGGTGTGTTTTCAGATTTTTTTTTAGCCATGTTTATTAAGCAAACTATTAATATACGATAAGCAAATATAACAAACAGTAGATTAAAGCCGTAAAATAAGCTGTCATATTGAAAATATAACCGTGATTTTATTATTAATTTAATACTAAGGTGGCAGGATATACGTTTTTTTTTGAAATATGTAAAATATGGCCTGCTTGATTAATGAGTTGTGATTAACTGTAAGTTTTACATTAATGCCACATTTATATTCATTTCAAATTCATAGTAGTTTTGTAATTTTACGTCATCTATAATTTACTCCGTTGTATCGTGAAACTGATTAAGCTTATCTGTATATTTTTTGTTGCCTGCCTAACTTCATGTGGTGTTACCCAGTATGCAACTGTGCCTGTTGATTATGCGCCTAAACTGGTGTTTAATCCGGATACTACTCACATTCTGCTGGTTAACCGGCTTGCTTTTGATTCAACCAAAATAAGCAAGAAAAGGATAGCCATACTTAAAGCCGCAGCCTATAGCGCTGTTAGCGGCATTGAAAAACAGTTGAAGCAGCTGCCTGGCGTTAAAGTTACCAGCCTGGTTGATTCGGCAAGTTTTGCAGCTAATACCGATTCAATAAAGCAACTGGCAGCAGATAATAAAACCAACTATGTTTTAACCTTCAACACCTTTAATGCAGGTGTTGTGCTTGATAATGTGCAGTATGAGGGTAATACGCAGGTAGCTTATTATAATATGAAAGCTAAGGTTGGGCTTACCCTGTACGAAAGTAACGGCATTTATTTCAAGAAACTTACCGGTACGGCAGAAGAACCAACGGATAGCCGTGGTAACGGAGTTTCCCTGTTTACTACCGCTCATGATGCGGGGCTCGATGCGCTGAAAGATTATCTTCCTTATACCATAACCAACTATCGCCCGCTTAACAGTCAGGGCGCTGTATTGCAGCAGTCAGTAGCGCAGATACAAAAAGGCCGTTTCGATCTTGCCTTTAAGATCCTTAACCCGCTTATTGACGGCCCGGATCCAAAAATGGCCAGCAGGGCGGCTTATAATCTGGCTGTAGTTTATGAGGCCCAGGGCGACATTGACGAAGCGCTTGAACTGGCTAAACTATCAAACCAAAAGCAAGCCAATGATTATGCAACGGTGCTTATAGCAGCGCTGATCAAGGAGTAAGCGTTTTCTCCAGTATCTCGTAATCAAAGCCATGCCGGGTAAAAAACTTTCCGGTATGCTCAAAACCTGCCTTGCGGTAAAAGCCTATGGCCGATACCCTGGCGTTGCACCACAGCTTTTTAGCGCCGTTTGTTTGAGCGAAATCGGTAATATAAGCTAACATCTGCCCGCCGATGCCCATATTTTGCAGGTTCTCATCAACCGCGAACTTACGGAACTGGTATTCATCGCCATGAGCAAACAGGGATATTACTCCCACAATCAGGTTATCCTTAAAAGCGGCAAAATGATAACCGTTGTTATCCTCCTCCATAGCCATTTCGTTTAGCTTTTGTTCGGGGTATAAAATCCTTTGCCTTAAGCGCCAGGTAAGTTCAGGGCGTATTTGTTCGATATAAATCATTAGTTTTAACTTTAAACGCATCATTACTAAAAATTGTCATTGCGAGGAGGAACGACAAAGCAATTGCGAACTATGCAGCTACGCCTTGTAAAGTTCGCGATTGCCACGCTATCACTCGCAATGACAAAATTCATAACGCATGGCGTATACCCGCTCTTGGCCGCGGGAGGGCCGAGTTACTTTTGTGGCCACAAAAGTAACCAAAAAGGCTTTCAGCAGAAAGGCTTCTTTGCCGCACAAGGCCTTTGCCCTGCAAAACAGACAGAGCCACGGGCTGCAAAAAGTTGCCCTACTTCGTTCGCTCATTATCTTACGCTTCTGCAAATATTTGCTATGCCCCTTCGGCCGCACAAGGCCACCGAGTTCTGCCTGCTTTCACCCGAAGCTGATCTGCTGATTGTCTGAATCAGAATTTACAGAATTTGAAAATGGACAGAAAATTAAGCTTATGAACTGCAAAATAAACTGCAAATCAAAAAGCGGGTAAAGGCCTGACAAAAAAGCGGGCCAGGGTGTTTTGCCTGTGGGGGGAAGCTTTTTTTTGTCTTGATCTTTTGGTTACTTTTGTATCAAGACAAACGGCGAAGCCCTCTTGAGTACCTCTAAAAAACAAAACATCAACGAAAAACGTAACAGCCTTAGCGGCAATTGAGCGCTCTAAGCCAAACAGGTCTGCGTTTTGCAATAAAGAGCGTATACTCGCTATCCAGCTCTGCTACTTGTTAATAGTTATCCCCCTTCATTTTTGACACTCAGTCAATTTCGCATCCCTGCAAAATTCCTATCTTTGCGGCAACATAAATAACCCATCTATGCTTAAAGGATTTTTTAATGTTCCGGTACCGCAAAACGAGCCTGTTTTAAACTATGGCCCGCGCAGTCTGGAGCGTGTAGCGCTTAAAGCCGCTTTAGAGCAGGCCCGTGCGCAACAACTGGATATACCGATGTACATTGGCGGCAAAGAGGTACGTACCGGCAACAAGCTGGAAATTCGTCCGCCGCATGATCATAAACACTTACTGGCTACTTTTTCTGAAGGTGATGCCAGCCACGTTACCGCTGCCATCGATGCTGCCTTAGCTGCCAAAGCCAATTGGGAAAATTTACCCTGGGAGCAACGCGCGGCTATATTTTTAAAGGCTGCCGAGCTGTTGGCCGGCCCTTACCGCGCCGAGATCAATGCTGCTACTATGCTTGGTCAATCAAAAAACGCCTACCAGGCCGAGATTGATTCTGCCTGCGAGCTAATCGACTTTTTGCGCTTCAACGTGCAATACATGACCGAAATTTACCAGCAGCAGCCACCTGTATCGGGCAAAGGCGTTTGGAACCGTGTGGAGCAGCGCCCGTTGGAAGGTTTTGTGTTTGCCTTAACACCATTCAACTTTACCGCTATTGCCGGCAACCTGCCAGCATCTGCAGCTATGATGGGTAACGTGGTGGTTTGGAAACCAGCCTATCCGCAAATATTTGCAGCCAATGTGATCATGAAGGTGTTCAAGGAGGCTGGTGTGCCCGATGGCGTTATCAACCTGATATATGTTGACGGCCCTGTTGTCGGCGAGGTTATATTTAACCACCCTGATTTTGCAGGTATTCACTTTACAGGTTCAACCAAAGTGTTCCAGAACATCTGGCAAACTATTGGTACTAACATCCATAAATATAAAACTTACCCGCGCATTGTTGGCGAAACAGGCGGTAAGGATTTTGTACTTGCTCACCCAAGTGCCGATGCCGATGTAGTAAGTACTGCCCTTGTTCGTGGTGCTTTTGAATACCAGGGACAAAAATGTTCAGCCGCTTCAAGGGCTTATATCCCGGCCTCATTATGGCCTGCGGTAAAAGCTAACATGCAACGCGACATCACCTCATTTAAAATGGGCCCGGTTGAAGATTTTGAGAACTTTATTAATGCCGTGATCACCGAAGTATCGTTTGATAAACTGGCTAAATATATTGATGCCGCCAAAACTGACGAAGGTGTTGAAATTGTTGCCGGTGGTAATTACGACAAAACCAAAGGCTGGTTTGTTGAACCTACCGTATTAAAGGTTAACGATCCATATTACGTAACTATGTGCGAAGAGCTGTTTGGCCCGGTACTAACCCTTTATGTTTACGAAGACGACCAATTTGATGAGGTGCTGAACATTGTTGATAAAACATCGATATACGCGCTTACCGGCTCTATCATATCGCAAGACAGGTATGCCATTGCCGAGGCTACAAGTCGCCTACGCAATGCTGCCGGTAACTTCTACATTAATGATAAGCCAACCGGTGCCGTAGTTGGTCAGCAGCCATTTGGCGGCGCCAGGGGTTCAGGTACTAACGATAAGGCTGGTTCTATGATCAACCTGTTGCGTTGGGTATCGCCACGTACCATCAAAGAAACCTTTGATCCACCGAAGGATTACAGGTATCCGTTTTTGGCAAAGGAACTGTAGGGGGAAGAACCAAGAGGTTAGAGTCAAGATTCAAGAAATCAATTTTTATAAATTGATAAGAGCCGGGATATTAAATATTCCGGCTCTTTTATTTTCATGATTCAACCTGAATCATTTTATTTTTTGTCTTATCTCTTGATTCTTGACTCTTGATTCTCTCTCCCTCACCTCTATTTAAACTTAAACACCTCGTCCAGGTTCTGGTTGTTGTAGGTGCTTATTTTCATATCGGTGATCGCGCCCGAGCTTAGGCTATATACCCAGCCGTGCACAGCCAGATCCTGGCCATTGTGCCATGCGTTTTGTACGATGGTGGTTTTGCACAGGTTGTATACGTTCTCGATAACGTTAAGCTCAACCAGGCGGTTGCCGCGCTGCTGCTCATCGTCAATGGCGTTCAACTCATCGGCATGTAAACGGTAAACGTCTTTAATGTGGCGCAGCCAGTTGTCAATAAGTCCGTAGCCTTTATTGCTCATAGCGGCCAGCACGCCGCCGCAGCCGTAATGGCCGGTAACAATTACGTGCTTTACTTTAAGTACGTTTACGGCGTAGTCAAGCACGCTAAGCATGTTCATATCGGTATGCACTACCATATTGGCAATGTTGCGGTGTACAAATATTTCGCCGGGAGCAGTGTTGGTGATCTGGTTGGCCGGTACGCGGCTATCGGCGCAGCCAATCCACAATATCGGTGGTTTTTGGCCGTTGGCCAGCTTGGTAAAAAACTCCGGATCGGTTTTTAAAGCATTGTCAATAAATTTTTTGTTGCCTTCCAGCAAACCTTCATAGGTGATATGGCTGGTGTCGTGAATGTCAGTTTTAGCGCACATAGTTTATAGATGTTTTTGGTTAACAGATCGATCAGTTTTTGCCGGCCCAAAACAGGCGGCTCATTTTATGCAATGCAACGGGCGAAAGATCGTAATATAAAATGGTAAGCAAAATTAACGGAATAAAATAAAAGATGGCAAAATCAAACAGATTAAAAAAATAGCCGCCCATGATGCCGCCAAAAAAGTAAAAGCCCAGCACGGTAAGCCTGATGTAGATCTTATTCCTGGTAGCATCTGTTTTGGCCACATTGGGATGCAGCCATTCAGATACATCGCCGCCCAGATCGGTAAACAGGCCGGTTAAATGGGTTGATTTGATCAATCCGCCAGATATGGTTGATACCAGGCTGTTTTGCAAGCCCATCGAAAAAATGATGACCCCGATTACCATTTCGCGTTCAAGTTGGGTTTCGCGGTAAAAATTATGCCCGTAAATGGCCACGAACAGTAATAATATAATTTCAATAATGATAGGGGTGGAGTGCGCCCGGTACCGGCTTTTATGCTCTAACGATTTCACAATAAAGTTCGACATAAAAGCGCCTATAAAAAACAGCAGCAGCCACACCACAAAAACCACGATCTCCTGCCAGTTTTGCTCAACCACATGCTTGGACAGGTTGGCCACATGGCCGGTAATGTTGGAGGTAAAGGCCAGAAAGGCCACCATACCGGCCACATTGGTTACACCTGATACAAAGGCGGTTGACGATGCCAGCAATAAGTTTTGTTTTAAGGTACGCGCTTCTTTAGCTTGTCTGAGCATAAAATGTCCCTGCTTATTGGCAGTATGATAAAAATAGGATAAAAATTGCAGGGAGGAGGAATTATTTGTAGATGCTTTCTCTTGCGCTCGTTTGCAACGAGTGCTTACGTTGGATTTGCGTTTAGAACGCAATAATAAAAGGGGCGATGTAATCGCCAAGCCATGTTAAGCGCTTAGTGCAAAAGAGCGCAAGGGTACTATTAAGGAGTTTGAAGAACACTCTTACAA
>NZ_JBCECK010000149.1:0-11862 GCF_039207105.1 Mucilaginibacter sp. | reverse complement strand
GCGATATGTATGGTAAACGCAGCGCTGAATTTCAGCCAATACAAGATATCATTACCCAAACAGATAAATTTGTGTTCATCATTCCCGAATACAATGGCAGCTACCCCGGCGTATTAAAATTACTGGTTGACGCCTGCACCTTTCCGGATAGTTTTTACGATAAGAAGGCGGCCCTTGTGGGCCTGTCATCAGGAAAATATGGCAATATCCGTGGCATTGACCATTTTACAGGGGTTTGCCATTATGTGCATTTAAATGTGATGCCACTGAAAATACATATTGCCTCTATCCACAAAGAACTTGACGAGCATGGGCAACTTTTTAAAGCCGATACTATCAAATTTACTGACGAGCAGATAGATAAGTTTATTAAGTTTTAAGGCGCATTTATAATATTTATATAAATATCATAAATTCGTAAGTAAAGAAACGTACTATAGTCCTGTTAATGCGCTGGTTTAAAAGAAAAAGTTCTCCTCCGGAAGATGCAATCAAAGAAGCATTAAAAAATCCGGATGGATGGGTTTATGAAATTGACCAGGTTTACAAAAATAAAGAAGAGGTTCCTCCGCACGCTATAAAAGGCGCGTGGAAGGTTAATTCAAAAGGAATTATTATAGGCGACTTTATTCCCAATCCCAATTACTCACGTTTAAATGAGTCGGATAAAACTTAGAAGCCTGCCATGACCTTTCATCCTCTCACCGTTGCTACCCTTTCAAACAAACAAAAATTAAGTAAAAAAGTTAATTACTAAGAAAATAACACCTTGGTAATGATGAAGATCAGCACAATATATTTACTTATTATTGGCCTGGCTATAAGTGCCTGCAAGCATAAAAAAGCCAGTAATTATAACAATACCGATACCGTGGCCAACAAAGGCGATCAGGAGGTGAAACTTGATGCGCCCTATGCTACCAAGGCTGTCAAAAATTTTTGCGAGGTGATTGGCTGGCCAAAGGGCAAAATGCCTGTTGCACCTCAAGGTTTTACTGTAAGTTTGTATGCTGATAGCTTGGCCAATCCGCGAAATATTTATGTTGCGCCTAACGGTGATATTTTTGTGGCCGAAGCCAATACCGAGGTTACCGGTTTAAAAAAGATCGGGGCCGATATTGTTGGCATCAGCAAATCGCAAAACATGGGTAAAAGCGCTAACAAGATCCTGCTTTTTAAAGATACTAACGGCGATGGCCAACCTGATAGCAAGATCATTTTTTTGGCGCAGTTAAATCAGCCCTTTGGTATACTTACCCTGGGCAACTGGTTTTATGTTGCCAACACCGATGGCCTGTGGCGCTACCCTTATAAGTTAGGAGATACAACCGTGAGCGGCAAGGGCGTAAAAATTTTGTCGCTCCCTGCCGGAGGCTATAATAACCACTGGACGCGCAACCTGCTGGCTAATAAAGCCGGTACAAAAATTTATATATCAGTGGGCTCAGGCACCAATGTGGCCGAGCAGGGCATGGCAGTTGAAAAACGCCGTGCCGATATCCTGGAAATTAATCCTGATGGTAGCGGCGAACGTGTTTACGCCAGTGGCCTGCGCAACCCGGCAGGTATTGATTTTCAGCCCGGAACCGAGGTGTTATACGCTGCAGTAAATGAGCGGGATAATTTGGGCGACAATCTGGTCCCTGATTATTTTACCAGTGTAAAGGACGGCGGTTTTTATGGCTGGCCCTGGGCTTATTTTGGTCAGCATGAAGACCCTGATCACAAGAATGCAAACCCTGAAATGGTAAAGAAAAGCATTGTACCCGATTTCGCACTCGGCGCTCATACCGCCTCTTTAGGACTTGCCTTTTACAATGCTGAAAACTTCCCGGAGCACTATAAAAACGGCGCCTTCATTGGCCAGCATGGCTCATGGAACAGTTCCAAACTGGTTGGCTATAAAGTAACATTTGTCCCCTTTGCTAACGGCAAACTAACCGGTAAAATGGAAGATTTTTTAACCGGTTTTATAGCCGATAGCGCTAAAGCCAAAGTATATGGCCGCCCGGTTGGCGTGGCTGTTGCCAAAGACGGTTCGCTATTGGTAGCCGACGATGCGGCTAATAAAATATGGCGGGTGCAGGCCAATAAATAACAGCTATTGCTTTTGCAGGCACCAGGTGGTCATGCAGCGCAGGTTTTGCACATTGGTAGTTTTAATAGGCTCGTAAAGCAGCCCGTTTAAAGCTGATGTATACCCGAGCAACATTTGCTCGTTAACCAAAAAACGTTCGGAACCATCGGGTAGCAGGTAGCGACCATTCCCGACATTTTGTACCAGATTTTCAATGCCAATGTCTGACGCCAGCCGGGCGAACAGATAGCCTCCAGGTTTCAATACCCGCCAAAGGGAACGCACCATGCTATCAAAATGCTGTTTATTTTGAGCAAAATGCAGTACTGCGCTGCAAATCACCAAATCAAAAACATCATTGGCAAAAGGCATATCCTCTACCCCGGCTACACTAAAATTATCCAACTTATTCTGAGGCGATAGCATAGCCGATAGGCGTTTAACCTCCTCTACAGCCTCAGCACTTTGATCAACACCATAAACTTCGTAACCGTTTTGTAAAAAGTACACCAGGTTGCGCCCGCCGCCACAACCGGCATCCAAAACTGTTTTACAGCTGTCAAATCGTCCTTTCAATAGCTGATCGAACAGGTAAATATCAATATTACCGAAAGTTTGCTGTAGGCTATTTTGCATAGAATAATGATTTTGGGAGCGAAAATTAAGGATTTCCTGTGTAACATTTCGGCCTCGATGAAATCTCAATAACATGGAAACAATCATTTATCTCGTTACAAGAATCGTTCTGGTGGGTTGCTTAGTCATCCTGTCAAGCACCATCATCCCTTTGCAAGGTGCAGACAAATACTCAGGAGAATAAAAACTCCAACGGTTGTCTGCCTCTGCTTTCTCCGTTAAAACTCCTAAATTTAACCCAATGATTTTCGATTTCAGGTTAAAGGTTTTTTATACGGTTGCGCAAAGGCTAAGCTTTACCAAAGCTGCTAATGAGCTGTTTATTACTCAGCCAGCTGTTACCAAGCATATCAAAGAGCTGGAACAACAACTAAACATTCAATTGTTTAAGCGTAACGGCAACAACATTACCCTTACCGCTGCAGGCAAAATATTAATGCAGTATGCCGAAAAGATCTTCCATACCTATACTGATCTGGAAACCGAACTTGCTCAACTCAACAATGTAGAAGCGGGAACACTACATATAGGCGCCAGTACCACAGTAGCCCAAACCATTTTACCCAAAATACTGGCCCTGTTTAAAAAAACATACCCTGAAATTATCTTTAACTTTATACAGGGCAATACCGACTACATCTCCCAACTTATTCTGGACGAAAAGATCGATATTGCCATAGTAGAAGGGGCTGCCCATTCGCCTCAACTGGCTTATTCGCCTTTTGCTAAGGATGAGGTTGTATTGGTAACCAGGGCAAATAATAAGCTATCCAAAAAAGCCGAAATAACACCCAGGCAACTGCTTGATATACCGCTGGTTCTGCGCGAGGCAGGTTCTGGAACCCTTGATGTAATCTTTAATGCGCTGGCCTCTGTTCAGATCATGCCCAAAGACCTTAACATTGAAATTCAGCTGGAAAGCAGCATCGCCATAAAACAATATTTATTGTATTCAGATACAGCGGCTTTCCTGTCTATCCAATCGGTACTGAGTGAATTGAAATATCATGAACTCAGTATAATTGATATTAAGGGGATGGAGATTTTCCGCACTTTCCAGTTTATTCAACTGCACGGCAAAAACAGCAGATTGATAGATCTTTTTAAGCGTTTTTGCCTTACTAACCATAACATAAAGTAATCTTACATTACTTTATATAATTTGATAAGCAGCTCAGTTCTATCCACATTTGAGTGCTCATTAAAAGCAGTTGTTTATGGATCATATCAACACCGATATTTGCATTATAGGCGCAGGCCCGGTAGGCTTATTTGCCGTTTTTGAAGCCGGATTACTCAAAATGCGCTGTCATCTGATTGATGTGTTGCCACAGGTTGGCGGCCAGCTGTCTGAAATATATCCGCATAAACCTATTTATGATATTCCTGGCTACCCGGAAGTAACCGCCCAGCAATTGATTGACCGTTTAATGGAGCAGATAGCCCCTTTTCACCCTACATTTAGCTTGGGCGAGCGAGTGGAAACGCTGCACAAAAATGACGATGAATCTTACACCATCCAAACCAATGATGGTACTACCGTTAATTGCCAGGTGGTGGTTATAGCAGGCGGACTGGGTTGTTTTGAACCCCGAAAGCCTGAAATTGACCGCCTGATAGAGTTTGAGGGTAAGGGTGTTGCTTACATGGTTAAAAATCCAGAGCTGTTTCGCGATCGTAAAGTGGTACTGGCCGGTGGTGGCGATTCGGCGTTGGACTGGGCCATATTTTTGGCCAACGTGGCTGAGCGTGTTACCCTGGTGCATCGCGGCGATACTTTCAGGGGAGTACCTGATTCGGCCGAGAAGGTTTTTGAGCTGGCAAGGGAAGGCAAGATAGATCTGGTTCTGAAATCAAATGTGGTTGCTTTAACAGGTGATGGCCATTTACAAGAGGTTACCCTGCTTGACCGTAGTAACAATGTTAGTCATATTGCTGCCGATCATCTGATACCCCTGTTTGGCCTGAGTCCTAAGCTTGGACCAATCGCCAACTGGGGCCTAAACATTGATTTTTCGGCCATTGTAGTGAATACCAAGGATTACAGTACTAACGTTGAACGTATTTACGCCATTGGCGATATCAACACCTATCCGGGTAAATTGAAGCTGATACTCTGCGGTTTCCATGAGGCCGCGCTAATGGCTCAAAGCGCCTTTAAATACGTTTATCCCGAACAAAAACTGAGCTTTAAATACACCACCGTTTACGGTGTTACCGAGTTTTAGCCATGATCAACTTAACCATTGAAGACCGCGAAGGGCATCGCGCCCCGGTCGAAATACCCGAAGGCATCAGCCTTAGCCTGATGGAGGTTTTAAAGGCTTCTGAATATGAAGTATTAGCCACCTGCGGTGGCATGGCCCTGTGCGCCACCTGCCATGTACAGGTGCTGGAAGGCCCTGAACAATACTTTACCGCTACAGATACTGAATTGGACATGCTGGACACCCTCCCCAACGCCGGCCCCGATAGTCGCCTGGCCTGTCAGATTCACATTAGTGAGGAAATGGATGGGATGGTGTTCCGATTACTTTAAGTTATTTTAAAACTAATTACGTAACTGTTTAGACCTCATTTTTTAACATAAAAACGCTCAAAAAATTGATTTTTTTGAGCGTTTTTGTTTAAAATCAGCTGAAATTTATCAGTTTTAAGCCATTTTTAGTCCGTTTTGGAGAGGGTGTTTTTCTACAAAAGCATTCTTTTTGTCATTCCGAGCGCAGCGTGGCAATCGCGAATTGCACAGAGAAAATTTGCAATGTTCGCGATTGCCTCGTCGTTCCGCTTCCCAATTACAATTTGTAGATAACACCGCAAGTTCCGGGTTTTAAGCCGCCGTGCAATTGGGCAATTTTGAGTATGCAAAAGCATTTCAAATTATAATTATATGCACCAGATCAGTGAACCCAACATTTTATATTTCGGCACACCGGTAGTACTCATCAGTACGGTAAATGAGGATGGCTCTTATAACTTAGCGCCTATATCATCAGCTTTTTGGCTGGGTTGGCGCTGCATCATAGGCATTGCCACCACTTCAAAAACAGCTCAAAACCTGCAGCGTACCGGCCAATGTGTTTTAAACCTACCATCGGTTAATGAGGTGCAGGCGGTTAACCGGCTGGCACTTAAAACAGGGATGAACCCTGTACCGCAGGCAAAACAAAGTCGCGGATATTATTATGAGCCCGATAAGTTTGGTATATCCGGGTTTACTCCCGTTCCGTCACAAAAGGTAAATGCGCCGCGGGCAATGGAGTGCCCGGTGCAACTGGAAGCCCATGTGGCCGAAATACATCCTATTAGCCAGGACAATGAACTGCAACGCGGGCGCATCATCACCCTCGAATTAAAAATTGTGCAGGTTTACCTGGAAGAATCCATCATCATGAACGGCGACCCTAACCGCGTTGATCCCGACAAATGGCGGCCGCTCATCATGAGCTTTCAGCAGTTTTACGGTTTAGGCCCTCAATTGCAGAATTCAGATCTGGCCAGCATCCCCGAGCACCACTACAAAAGCCCGGATATGGATATTGCAAGAAACATGAGGAAGATTGTAGAGGTAGTAAACAATTAGTTTAACATTGTCAATTTATTAACTACCAAGAGATTAGTACAGCGTGTGCTCTTGGTAGAAAGCATAAAAAAAGAGACGCCTTCCATGCGTCTCTTTTTTTATGCTTTCGTCGGTTTATGCCTCCACGTTTCTGCGGGCAGCTATTTTATATTGTGGCTCATGAAGTATAGGAAAATTGCAGGAGTTGGCAATAAAGCACACTTTATTAGCCTCCTTGTGCAGTTCATTGGCTTTATCAATCATACTTTCGTCGGTAATGGTAATAACCGGCCGTAGTAAAATAAGGGTAAAGCAGCCACTTCCGTTACCATTTTCCATCATTACTCCTTCGGCCTTATCTTCATAAGCAGTTACAATGATACCGGCCGTAGTACAAAGGTGCAGGTACCACAACATATGGCATGATGAAACCGAGGCCACCAACAAATCTTCGGGGCTGTATCTTGATTTATCGCCGCGAAAGCTGGGATCTGATGACCCTAAAATTGGGTGTTTACCATCAATATTAATGTCGTGGTTCCGTTCATACGCTTTGTAGTCCTTTGTCCCTTCTCCTGTGTTTCCGGTCCAGGTTACGTTTGTTTGATAATGATGATTTTTCATAGATGTAATTTAAAAAGAGCTTAAACCAGCTAAAACCCGATTGCTGCTATTATTTTCATTAGTTTGATCAATAAAACCGTGTTAATAGTTATATTATTAGGTCTTGAGTTTTTTAGTAATGTTGAAGACCAAATAAGTGCCCTGCTTTGTTCCAATACTATATTACGCCTGAGATGATAAGAATGGGACAAAGCCGGCAAAATAATGCCGCAGACATTGTTATTGGCCGGATGTCTGCTTATTTGTTTTTATGTGGGTCAGGTTTTGAATTTTACCTTCACCAAACGACCAATTTTCTTTGCCACCGTTTTCAACCAATATAATAATCACATCATTGATTAAAACAGGGGTTTCGGCAGCTATTTTATCCGCGATGGCCGCGTATAATTTTGCTTTTTGCTCATCACTACGTCCCGAGCCGGCAGTTATTTGTATATACACCATGTTACCGCTATGCGCTATACCTAAATAGTTTTCGGGGTAGTACAACTGCCGGGCTTCCAGCTCCTCGATAACGTGAAAGTAATCATCGGCCGGCACATTAAATTCGGCCATTAATGATTGATGCACCGCCTTTGATATTTTGTCTTTCGCGCTTGCAGACAGTGTTTTTAATAAGCTGATTCGTACAAAGGGCATATAAAACTAAAATTACAGATAAATATTTAACACAATTATCCTGTTAAGTTTTTCAGCCAATTATCACTACTGTTTTTAATGAATATTACCATTAATTGACATATACCGGCTAACTGATGAGCCATCGATCATCAATTCCGAGGAAACTATCTTATTGCTGAATGTCACGAAATTTAAAAGCTATGAGGCGTCTGCAATTTTAACAGACGAACGATTAGCCTTTATGACTGCAGATTACTTACCCTTTCGCGGGCGCGCTTTGGCAAATACAGGTTTCCGCTTTGCTTATCATAGTTTAGCTTAAGGTAAGTAATTAACCAGTTGCCATCTATTTTTTCAAGCTTGGTATCATATGATCCGGAAATGGTCCATACCTCGTCTCCTATAAAATGATCGGCATTACCAATGTAATGTACATCTGCCTCATGACCATGCAGCTTTACCCTAAACTCCGAAATATGGTGCTGGGTACTATCAAACCCTGGCATAAATGATGCCCAGGCTTCTTTTATTTCCAAAGGTGTTTGTACGGCAGGTTCGCCCCCAACCATTGAGGTATAATCAAGCAATACACTATCAGCAAACAGCGTTTGCATGTATTCCCAATCGCGATCATCCACGCTTTTAAATAAATTATTAATTGCCTGAATTATTTTTGAGCCTTCCATACCTTTTTAGATGCTAAGATTACAGATTTGTTTCAAGCCGGGGGGCTTAAATTAATAAATGGTGTTTTCCGCTTATTTAACAGACTTAACAGCAGCGCTGTTTATAATATTACCTGTTAGTTTCAGGCACTGTAGTTTCGCGTTTTAGCTTTTCCTGAACACCCTGATTTTCAGCCAGTAACTAAAGTTATTCATTTATTGAACAAATATAAGCAATGCTTAATTAAAAAGCATCTGTTTTATTGGTAATTAATAAATTGCTGGCTCATAAATTTAAAAATACGGTATCTTGTGTTGATTATGGTAGGTATGTTTTAATGGGGTCAAAAATAATTGAGGCCGCCTGTCCAATTTTTCAGTTAGTATTCGTCATACCGTTTTAACCATTAAAACTTTAAAAATCATGAATGATTTCTTATTAATTTTCAGAAGAGACCCTGCTACTGCCCAAACCGAGCAATCGCCCGCACAACTTCAGGCCTGGATGAAAGAGTGGATGGACTGGATAGGCGGTATTGCCGCGCAAAATAAACTGGTTAGCCAGGGTAACCGTCTTGATCAGGATGGCAACGTGGTAAAGGCCGGTGGCATTGTTACCAATGGCCCTTACGTTGAGGTTAAGGAAGTTATTGGCGGCTACACCATCATCCGTGCCGAATCAAAAGAAGAAGCTTCAGAAATGGCGATGGGTTGCCCTATACTAAAAGTTGGGGGCAGCGTTGAGGTACGTGCCATAATGGCTATGTAATGACTTGCCTTAAACAGGTTGAAAAATTGCTTGAAAACAGTTTTCAACCTGTTTTTAATAGTTGACCGAACCACCTGGTTATATTCCATGTTTTAAAGAAGAAGGATGCCTGAAAACCCAATAAAAAATAATGAACTGCTGCCGCATTTGTTCCGTACGGAGTACAGGAAAATAACAGCCGTACTTTACAAGCATTTTGGTTTTGAGTATCCGGAAATTGCTGAGGATATTGCCAGCGATACTTTTTTAACAGCCTCAGAAACATGGGGACTAAAAGGCCTGCACGATAATCCTGTAGCCTGGCTGTACACCGTGGCCCGCAATAAAGCCAAAGATTATTTAAGACGCGATAATTTATTCGATCATAAAATTTCGGGCATATTGCAAGCCGAATATACCGGCTGGGAAGAAAAAGAGATAGACCTGTCTGACCAGCATATTAAAGATAGCCAGCTGCAATTGATGTTTGCTATTTGCCAGCCCGTGCTAACCGCAGAAGCACAGATTGGTTTGGCGCTGCGTATTTTGTGCGGTTTCGGCATAGATGAAATTGCCGACGCTTTTATATCAAACAAAGAAACAATTAACAAACGCCTGTTCAGGGCTAAAGAAAAGTTGCGCGAGCAAAAGGTTAAGATTGAGTTTCCGGCAGGGGCTGAATTGGATACCCGCATGCAGGCGGTTTTAACCACCCTGTACCTGTTATTTAATGAGGGTTATTATTCCACCAGTAAGGATACCACTCTGCGCCGTGACCTTTGCCTGGAAGCCATGCGCCTTACTCATTTATTAATTGAAAATGAAAGCACCAACCTGCCCGAAACCAATGCCCTCATCTCGCTGATGTGTTTCCACGCCTCGCGCTTTGATGCCCGCATTGATGAAAACGGCGAGATGATACGGTACGACGAACAGGATACCAGCCTATGGAATGAAGAGTTGATATTAACCGGAAATAAGTACCTGAACCTGGCCGCTACAGGCAGCAAGCTCAATAAATACCATCTGGAAGCTGCTATTGCCTACTGGCACACCATCAAAAATAACACCACCGAAAAATGGGAAAACATATTGCAGCTGTATAATAGTTTACTGCTCATCAGCTATTCGCCTGTAGCTGCTCTTAACCGTACCTATGCCCTTTATAAGGCTCGCGGCGCCGAACCTGCTATTACCGAGGCCGAAAAACTACAACTTAACAGCAACCATTTATATCATGTATTACTGGGGCACTTATATACCAGTGTTAACCAGCCAATTGCCGTTCAGCACCTGCAAACTGCCCTTAAACTGGCCAAAACCGCTAACGAAAAAAAACGTATACGTAAAGATCTGGAACTGATTAGCTCATAAAATTTAACACATATGGCTACCGATGAATTATTAACCAACCGCGTACGTGAAGCATTGAGCGGACAACCTGTTGTTGATGAAGTAAAAATGTTTCAAAGCATCTGTTTTATGGTTGACGATAAAATGTGCATCTGCATTCGTGAAGACGGTTTGCTATGCCGTATCGGGAAAGAGCAGGCTGCCATTGAATTAGAAAAAGGCGACTGCCGCCAAATGATGCATGGCAACCGGGTGATGAAAGATTTTGTATATGTAGACCATGAAAACCTGCGTACCCATAAAGATTTTGACCACTGGATAAAACTTTCGCTGCAATTTAACAAAGTGGCCAAATCATCAAAAAAAGGGAAGAAGGGATAAAATAGCTATAAATAAACTATACGCTGTTAGTGCAACATAAAAGTATGTCATTTCGAGGAGGAACGACGAGAAATCTTATACGAGCGACAAATTCGCTGACATGTGGTACAAGATTTCTCCTTCGCGCCACGCATTATCCCCGCCCATGCTCATCGAAATGACAAGTTTTTTCTATGAGCTCCGCTGCCGCAAGTGGGCCAATTATTAAACCAAATCCCCTCTTTATTGTCATTTAAACACTTTAATAGTTGCCCCCAGAGTATAAACACGAATTGCCGTATTTTTTTTTCTGTTTCTTTTATTTATAATTACCTCGATTGCAAACTACATTATTCCAACGTCAAACCTTAATAATATAAAATGCTTAAATACTCCAAACAAACCCGGTTATTGTTGGCTGTTGATTGTATAGTTTTTGGATTTGACGGAGAAGTTTTAAAGCTGTTGCTGATCAAAAGAGGCTTTCAGCCCGAAAAAGGAAACTGGAGTTTGATGGGCGGTTTTGTACAAGACACCGAAAGCCTTGACCAGGCTGCCAATCGTATCCTGAAACAACTAACCGGTCTTGAAGGCGTGTACCTTGAACAATTATTCACCTTTGGCGAACCAACCCGCGACCCCATTGAGCGCACCGTATCTGTAGCTTATTTTGCCCTGATAGATATACAAAAATATCAAACCCAAATGAGCTCCGATTACCAGGCCGAGTGGTTTCAGCTTAAACGCACCCCTAAACTGGTATTTGACCACCAGGAAATGCTGGAGCAGGCCCGCAAGCGCATCCGTTACAAAGCGGCCATGCACCCTATACTGTTTGAGCTTTTACCTACCAAATTCACTATACCACAATTGCAAAACCTATACGAATGCGTGTTTAACACCACTATTGATAAACGCAATTTTAGCAAAAGGGTACTGGCCACCGGCTTACTTATTAAACTGGCCGATAAAGACAAGGCAGGCTCCAAACGCGGCGCGTATTACTACCAGCTTAATATGCAAAACTATTACGCCAAGTTTCAGGCCTTTATGAATTTTATCCCCAACCCTGATACGCTTTAATAGCAAAATATTTTATTGATTATTGGGAGTATACTGATAAACTACTTCATAGGGCTTGTTCTTTAGCTTAGCCGCTATCTGGCCTATTTTCAGATCTTCGGGCTGCGGGGTAGGCTCGCAAAGAGAATAAGTT
>NZ_JBCECK010000148.1:0-12003 GCF_039207105.1 Mucilaginibacter sp. | reverse complement strand
TTTTAAACTGGTTCCTGAAAGAACAACGTGAAGAAGAGTACAAAGCCCGCCGCGCGCTGGAACTGTTTGAAGTTATTGGCGAAGAAGGTACCGGCAGATGGCAGATTGACAAACACGTTGGCGACATAAAATACGACAGCGAGGCGTAAGAAGCCCCCTCTAAACTGCGAAGCATTCATGAACACAATTAAAACAAACAATTGTGAATAATCTCCCCCTAAAGGGTGAAACTTTGATAAACTGCTTTAAAAGTTCCTTTGCCCATTGCAAGGGAACTTTTTTATTTTAGTTAATATTCAAAACACAAACATGACCAGAAATGATCAAAGAATTTTAATGGATAAAGCAATAAAGGAAATAACTATTCCTTTTTTAAGAGAGCAGGGTTTCAAAGGCTCGTTCCCGCACTTCAGAAGAACTAAAGAAGATAGGATAAATCTTTTAACATTTCAGTTTAGCCTTTCTTCATCTAAGTTTGTCGTCGAGATATCCAACTGTTCTGTTAATGGGATACTAACTACCTGGAATAAAGAAATTAAACCGGTAAAGTGTACTGCTCATGACATGAACCACAGACACAGAATGGGCTCTTTAATAAATAATACTGATTACTGGTTTGATTTCAGCAAAGAGTCAATATTTTCAAATATTTATAAAAAAAGAGCAAAGGAAATAATAGACTTATGGCACGAAGCCGAAAAATGGTGGCTGGAAAATCCTTATGAACAAAGGTTTGCCGTGCTTCCTCAAACTACCTAAGCTTAAATCAAATCCATCAGTTTCAATACGTCTTTAGGATGATATTCTTTTAACCAGGTGTTGCCAGGTTGTATACTGCATATGGGCGCGTATTTACAGCGGTCGGTACATTCGGTTTCAATCACCTCAATTTCTTCGGGGCCGTGATGGTGTTTAGCATATGATTTGGCAAGTTTATACATTTCCTTACCTCCCCTTTTTCCGCATTTGCTCCCGGTGCACACATACAGTACTTTATCCGGTATGGTAAACTTACCCATGATAATCTTTGCTTAATGATAAACTAAAACAAAGTTAACACAAATAAAATTCTATTTATGTCATTTACAGATCATTCAAATACCGAATTATTTACAAAACAAATGAATATCAGGAGGCACCTACAGTGCCTATTTGAGGTTCCTGTTGTGCTATAAACAGGTGACTCCTTTGGAGTTGAACTATAATTGTAAAGTTCCGGTGGAACTCCCTGTTTATAGTACTACCAAATGAATTTAATGGCTTCAGAGAAGCCTCCTGCTCTCAAAGCTATTTTTCCTGCTCAATCAAATAATCACCTATCAATTAGTTCAACCTTTTAAACTTCTGTTTTACAAAACCTGCGGCCTTGGTATACCCGCCTTCTGCCCCGTCAACAAAATGAATGTGACTATCTACCATATCCCGCACATAGCATGACATCACCGATTCACTACTTACATGAAAGCCATAAAAAAGTTCGCCCGCACTTTCCATCTGATCCAAAATCTCCTGCAGCTTTTTCCGTTGGGCAACAGTGCCAGATATTACCGTATTTATCTTGCCGTCAATCACCAATGTATCTGACATTTCAACCAGGCTATTGAGATACCTTTTACCTTTTTGGGTACTAAAATAAATATAGCCATACAGATTAATAAGCCAATTTCGCATCAGCCCAAAAACCTTCACCTTACCAAACCTAAGCTGCATCTCCTTCTCCAAACGATCAAATGTGGTTTTGAACTTCAATTTAGGTACCGATATAGGTTGCCTCAAGCGGGGTTCGCCATAAATCATATCCATATGATACATCACCTTTTTAAAAACCTCGGGCTGTTTACCTTCCTGCAAGGCCACCACCAATAAACTCAACACTTCATCATAACCGCCCGGAGGTGCAATCTTATCCCACCGGCACTGCATGCCGGTTAAATCAAGTTCTCCGATTGCTGTATCGTTATCGGTCAATTCATTTTCAGCTCCTTTAACTTTCTTTTCGGCAACACTTAAGCCGTTACCCAATACAACCGGGATAGGAAAAGTTTCTGAAAAACAGTATTTACATATTTTCAGTTGATAGCCCTCCTTATATATTTGATGAACATTTACTGCGCCCGCGCGCAATTCCAGCTCAAAATTTTCGAACGTATTATGTTTGTACAGCAACAGCGCTTTCATAACCTGCTCAATAATTACAAGCGGAACAATAAACGTGGCACCATCACCACCGAAAAAGAAAGGCACCATTATATTAGCCTTAAAAGCAATATTCAATACGGTTACAATACTGCCCGTAGCAATCAGGTTCACGTTTTCATGCTTACCGTTCTTTACCGCAAGGGTTGAGTTTTTGATATCGGTAACAACCACATGCCAGTCATGAGGGACATCATAAAACAACTCCTTTTTTTCAAAAAGATCCCTAAGCGGCATGTTGTTTACCGGTAAGTTGGTATAAAAAAGCTCGTTATTACTTAGCATAAAAAAATTTATTCCTCAACTTAATAAAAATAAGGCTATTAAGTTTTATGAATGAAAAAAATGTGTACATGGCTGTGCATCTGAAAGCTAAAATCTGCAAATTTGGTAATGTTCAAAAAATACGCTGCCTGCCTCATCATTATTCTTTTTACACTCTGGGGCTGTAACCCTGTTCCGGATAACCTTTACCGGGTAGTGAAAATAAAAGATGGTGATACCATTGGTTTACTCAGTAACGATCATCAGGAAATTACCGTTCGTTTGGCCGAGGTTGATTGTCCCGAAAAATCACAGGCATTTGGACAGGCAGCCAAAAAATTCACTTCCGACCTTTGTTTTGGTAAAGATGTTAAACTGGTTGGCAATACTAAAGACCGCTATGGCCGTACCATAGCCCTGGTTTTTTTAACCGATGGCACTAATGTAAACTATCAGCTGGTAAAAAATGGCTATGCCTGGCAGTACAAAGCCTACTCGCAAAGTGCCGAACTGGCCAGCCTGGAGCAGCAGGCCCGCGAAAACAAGATGGGTCTATGGCAGGATGCCAAGCCTACCCCACCCTGGGAGTTTCGGCGCGAAAAGCGGCCATCCAGTGCAGAGTATAAACCTACCAAAAAACATTACAGGAAGCACAAGCCGACACTTGAGTATACCTTTTAAAATATTAACTTTATAGCAATAACATTATTTATGAGGTTCATAAAAGCTTTTGTATCCATAGCCATTACACTGATATTGATATGGGCGTTGCAAACAAAATTTGGTCCTGTGCCGCCGATCGGTCGGTTTTTAAGTCCGGCCGATGGATTTTGGCAAAATGCCGAGAGCAAGCACATATTAACAACTACTCATTTAAAGCTTCCGGGCCTTAAGGGCAAGATTATCGTTAAATACGACGAGAACCGTATACCGCACATTTTTGCCGAAAACGAGCACGACCTGTACTACGCCCAGGGTTACATCACCGCTACTGACCGCCTCTGGCAAATGGATATTCAAACCCGCCAGGCAGCAGGCCGCTTAGCCGAAGTGCTTGGCCCACAATTACTGGAGGTTGACCGTTACCACCGCCGCATGGGCATGGTTTACGGGGCCGAAAAAACCTTAAAAGCCATGATGCAGGAGCCCGTTGTGCGCCAAATGATACTGGCTTATACCGAGGGCATTAACGCGTACATCCATCGCCTGCAACCGAGGGAGTATCCTATTGAGTTTAAAATGCTGGATTACGCTCCTGAAGAGTGGCAGCCCATTAACTGCGCATTTTTGCTCAAGCTCATGAGCGAAACACTGGCCGGTGGCTCAAACGAGTTTGCCATGAACAATATTTTAAAGCATTTTGGCCCGCAAACCACTAATGATCTTTTCCCGGATTATCCCATGCTGGAAGATCCCATCATTCCGATAGGTACCAAATGGGATTATTTTAAACCGCTCACTATTCCTAAACCATCCGCGGCATTTATGGCCCAGATGAATGATAGCGCCAGGCGCGTAACCAAAGCCGAAGGTATTGGCAGCAACAACTGGGCTGTGGCCGGCAGTAAAACAGCTAATGGTTACCCTATTTTGGCCAATGACCCTCACCTTGACCTTACCTTTCCTTCCATATGGTACCAGGTACAGCTTACCGCTCCATCGGTAAATGTTTACGGGGTATCGCTGCCGGGAGCACCAGCTATTATACTGGGCTTTAACAATAATATAAGCTGGGGCATTACAAATGTTGATGCCGATGTACTGGATTGGTACCAGATTAAATTTAAAGACAAAACTAAAACCGAGTATTGGTACAACAACCAATGGAACAAAACCAACCGCCGGGTTGAGATAATCAACATTCGCGGACAACAGCCTTTGTATGATACTGTTATTTATACTCATCATGGCCCGGTGGTTTATGAAAGTCAGGCAAAAAAGGGTGATGACCATGACTTTGTACCTGTTGGCGACGCGCTGCGCTGGATAGCGCACGATGGATCGGACGAGCTGATGACCATGTACATTTTAAACCGTGGTAAAAACTACGCGGATTACCGCAGGGCTTTAACCTATTTTAATGCCCCGGCATCAAACTTTGTGTTTGCCAGCAAGGATGATATAGCCATTACACCTAACGGAAAATATCCGCTGAAATATAAAGACCAGGGTAAATTTATACTGGATGGCACTGACCCTGCCGACGACTGGCACGGCTGGATCCCCTTTGACCAAAATCCAACGGTTAAAAATCCGCCGCGTGGTTTTGTAAGCTCGGCCAATCAATCATCAACAGACCCCACTTACCCGTATTATATCAATTGGTCGTTTGCGCCATATGAGCGCGGCAAACGCATTAACGACCGGCTTACCGCCATGCAGCACGCCACCATTGACAGTATGCGTGTATTGCAAACGGATACCTACAGCATTCGCGCGCAGGATATTTTGCCTACACTGTTAAAATATCTTGATGCCTCAAAGTTGGATGCCGGCCAGTTAGCCGCGCTGCATACGGTAAAAACCTGGGATAAAGATTACGCAGCCACCTCAATTGGGGCAACCGTGTTTAGTGCCTGGTGGCTTCAAGTTTATAATATGATATGGAACGATGATTTTGCTGACAAAAACATGCAGAAAAACTCCCCATCAACAGACAGGACGGAAAAACTTTTGATCAAAGAACCCGGTTCTAAATGGTTTGATAATATTAACACCCCACAAAAAGAAACCTGTACTGATATTGTTACCGGTGCCTTTAAAGCCGCTATTACCGACTTAACCAAAAAACACGGTAAGCCCGGCAAAAGCTGGCAATGGGGACAGGTTAAAAAAATGGAGGTAATGCACCTTACACAACAGGAGGCTTTTAGCTCTGGTAACTTCCCAACCGGTGGTACCGGTTCAACAGTGAATGCCCTTACCGGCGGGCATGGTCCGTCATGGCGTATGGTGGTGCAAATGGGGCCAACAGTAAAAGGCTACGGTATTTTACCCGGCGGCGAATCGGGTAACCCGGGCAGCTTTTTCTATAGCGACATGCTCAAAACATGGCAACAAGGCCAGCTAAAGGAATTACTGTTCCTGCAATCGCCGGAAGAAATGTCTGATCGAATTAAAACAACTTTGACGGTGGAGGATAATGGTATCAAGTAGTTAGTATCAAGTATCATGACTTTAAAAGCATAAAATACAGATACCTTCATACTAATTATTAAATTACTAATACCAAACACGAATATCTTGATACTTGATACTAATTACTTGGTACTAAAAAAATAAAGCTATGTTATTCCTAATCATACTCATATTATCATTTGCAAGCGGTTTCTTTTTGCCCTGGTGGGTAGTGGCTATAGCCGCGTTTTCGGCGGCATTCTTTGCGGGTAAAACCCCGGGGCAGGCATTCTGGTCGGGTTTTTCGGCGGTATTTATTGTATGGATTGTTTTGGCCTTGTTCAAAAGCATTCCCAATAACCATATACTGGCTACCAAGGTTGCCGAGTTGTTTCATTTACCCGGCTGGGGTTACCTGCTGCTCATCACCGGGATAATCGGAGGCCTGGTAAGTGGCTTCGCGGCTCTTTCAGGACTGTTTCTGCAAAAAGCATTTGAAAAACAAGAATAAAAAATGCCCGGACATCGCTGCCGGGCATTTCTATTTTAAAACAGTTCAGATGTTAAAAAGCGTCGATAGCGTCTTTTAACACTTTTACACCGTCGGTATTGTTTTTGTTTGATGCAAAAATATCCTGCGATGAACTCTTTTCACCATAAAAGTTGGCGCAGGCGGTTTTATCAATAGCCAGGTTTGAACCGTTAATGGTAATACCCGCAAATAAGCCGCGGCTGCGCGAGTATGAGTAAACTTCGGCCTGTAGTTTGTAATCGGTACTGGCTGTTGAGCTGCGGCCAACCGGTCCGGCAGCGGCAGATATATCGCCACCAATAGTAAAGTCGCCATTTTTAACTTTGGTTAACACACCCTTATGGTGAAATACCAATATCAGGTCAACAGATTGTACACCTATCTGCAAACCAAAGCTACCGCCTGTTAAGGTAACAAAAACGGGATCGCTCCATTTTCCATCTGCCAGTTTCACCATCGCAACGCCCCTGCCGCGTTTACCACCAATACCCAAACCGGCATTGATCAGTTTCGGGATAACCACAATACCCTCGCTCTGCTCCATCAGTTGGTGCGGAATGGTTTCTTTCATTTTAGCAAATTCCTTAAGCACGTTAGCTGCATTGTGAACGCGCTCGGTTTCCTTATCGGCATCCTTCGCCGATATCAGCACAAAAAACAAGCTGAGTATAAGCGGAAACCTTAAAAATTTTAATGTTTTCATGGGGTCAGTTTTAAAATAACTATATGTTGTGCATTACTAATTTAACAACCCCAAAAATGTACACTTGTTTTCACATATCATATAATAAAAACATCATATTATTAATGCGAGCTATAGATACTTATGTTGTGCAGAGAAATTGCTTTTAAAGCAGGAGGCACCTACGGAGCCTTTAAAATACTATTATACCCTTTTATAAACAGGTTGCTCCTTTGGAGCTATTATGTCTTTTTTATTTCGACTCCAATGGAGTCACGTGTTTATAGCATAAAAACATTTAGTAGAAGGCTCCGTAGGAGCCTCCCAATCATCGCTAAAGTTAAAAGCTATTTCCTGTACTGTTATGCCGATATTTGAAATCTGCCCCTGGTAATAACTATCTTTGCAAACAATGAACACACCGGATAAACAACGGATATTTTCTATCAGCAACCCTGCAGATTTTAACGCTACTGCACTGCAAATTTTTCAGCACCAGGCCAAAAACTGTGAGGTATACCATCAGTTTATTTCGGGCTTAAAAATTGATGCCGGCAAGATCAAAGCGATTGAGCAAATTCCATTTTTACCGATTGAGTTCTTTAAATCGCGCCGTGTGCTCAGTAGCCATGCTCATGCAGAGCTCACCTTTACCAGCTCGGGCACAACCGGTATAACTACCAGTAGCCATTATGTAACTGATAAAACCTGGTACGAGCAAAGTTTTAACGATGCCTTTAAACTATTTTACGGTGATATCAAAGACTACACTGTATTGGCCCTGCTACCCTCCTACCTGGAGCGCGAAGGTTCATCGCTTATTTATATGGTTCAGCACCTCATCAAAGAATCCGCGAACCCTGATAGCGGCTTCTTTTTATACAATCATGATGAACTTTATCATCAGCTTAAAAAACAGCAGCAAGCCCAAAAGCCAACCATTTTAATTGGGGTTACCTTTGGTTTGCTTGATTTTATGGAGAACTACCAGATCAACTTCCCCGAGCTCATCATCATGGAAACGGGCGGTATGAAAGGCCGCCGCAAAGAAATGATTCGCGAGGAACTGCACGCGGTTTTATGCGGCGGCTTTGGTGTAAAGGCCATCCATTCAGAATATGGGATGACCGAACTGCTATCGCAAGCCTACTCAACCGGCGATGGCATTTTTGTATGCCCGCCCTGGATGAAAATCATGATCCGCGATACTAACGACCCAATGAGCACGTTAGCCAATGGCAAAACAGGCGGTATTAATGTGATCGATCTGGCTAACATCAATTCCTGCTCGTTCATAGCCACGCAGGATCTGGGCAAAATGTACCCGAATGATTCATTTGAGGTTTTGGGCAGGTTTGACCAATCGGACATCAGGGGATGTAATTTGCTAATAGCATAACGAGAGTCAAGAGATAAGAACCAAGAGAAAAGATTTGGGAATCAGGATTTGGGAGACAAGAAATAAGAATCAAGAGACAAGACTTTATAACTGCAAAAAAGTCACTTTATCTTTTTCTTGATTCTTGACTCTTATCTCTTGCTCCTTTCTTATCGTTTCTTTTGAGAAAAAATATCTTGATTCTTGACTCTTATCTCTTGACTCTCCATAAACAATTATTGCTATTTTTGCACGCATCATAAATGCTAACACATGATTGAGAAATTTTTAAACGAGGAACAAGATCCTAAAGCAGTTGAAAAGGTTTATTCACGTTTGGTTGACCTTCTATCTTCCGGCGAGGAGATCATTTATATAGCGGTTCAGAAAAAGCCACTGGTAAACCTGTTTCCGGATTGCATAGCTATTACCAACAAGCGTGTATTGTTTTTCACCCCGGCCAACCTGGGTTTATCTATCAAGTTTGTTGATTTTGTTTGGAAAGATATTGTTGACGTACATACCAAAGAAGAAATTATAGGTGCCGTATTCAGCGTAAAAACCACTAACGGTGCTGAAATGGCAGTTGATTACCTACCTAAGGTTCAGGGTCGTAAATTATATCAATATGCCCAGGAACGTAAGGAAATTGAGCGCGAGGCACGCCGCCAGCGCGAATTGGAGCAAAAACGCGCCGAATCTGGTTCTATCCAGTTTGATAATCCATCCGCCCATGCCGCTACGGCTCAACAAGCTTATGCTGCGCCAGCTCCGGTAGTTACGCCGCCACCTGCTCCAGCTCCGGTTGCTCCGCCAGCACCCGCCCCGATAGTACAGGAAGCACCGAAACCTGATGAGCTTACCGAAAAATTAAAAAAGCTAAAAACGCTTTTTGATAATGGTTTGATATCGCAGGAAGAATATAATGCTAAAAAGCTTGATCTGCTGAGCGAGTTGTAAATATTTTAGAATTTTTAATAATTAAAAAGGGTCGGATCTTTTGATCCGCCCCTTTTTTGTTTTCATTTGTCATTGCGAGCGATAGCGTGGCAATCGCAAACTGCACAGAGAAACTTACATGATTCGCGATTGCTTCGTTCCTCGCAATGACAATTATTACGATATAAGTGTTATTGCTTACTCCGCAACAATCAAAAAGTAATTCTTTTTACCTTTCTGAACTACCAAAAACTTATTGTTGATCAGATGTTCGGTAGTGTAAACATCATCGGCAGTGGCAATTTTAACTTTATTAATAGCCGAGCCGCCGCCTTGTATCATTTTTTTGGCTTCACCTTTTGACGGAAAAACAGCCGATTTAACCGCCAGCAAGTCGGTAACATTAATGCCTTCTTGCAACTCTGTTAAAGCGATATTAAAGTTAGGCACACCGGCAAATAAGCCCAGCACCTCAGCATCGTTCAGTTCATTTAAAAACTCAATGCCCACGTTACCAAATAAAAACTCTGATGATTTAATGGCTTTTTCGTACTCGGCCTCGCCGTGTACACGTATGGTAATATCTTTAGCCAAAGCCTTTTGCAGTATACGGGTATGAGGTGCCGCATCATGCTCAACTTCCCAGGCCTCAATGGTTTCACGATCAAACAAGGTAAATATACGGATGTAGGCCTTAGCGTCAACATCGGTAGTGTTTAACCAAAACTGGTAAAACTGGTACGGCGATGTACGCTCGGCATCCAGCCAAACCGCGCCGCTTTCGGTTTTACCGAATTTAGTACCATCGGCTTTTTTAATAAGCTGGGTGGTTAAGGCAAAAGCTTCGCCGGCATCTTTACGTCGGATCAGTTCGGTACCGGTAACGATGTTTCCCCACTGGTCGCTGCCACCCATTTGTATGCTGCAGTTATGGTGTTTCCACAAATAGTAAAAATCGTAACCCTGTACCAACTGGTAAGTAAACTCGGTGAATGACATACCGGTTTCACCTTCCAAACGTTTCTTTACAGAGTCTTTGGCCATCATGTAGTTTACGGTGATATGCTTACCCACATCGCGGATAAAATCAAGGAAGGTAAAGCTTTTGAACCAATCGTAATTGTTTACCATCTCGGCACTATTGGCACCGCTATTAAAATCCAGGAATTTTTCCAATTGTTTTTGAACTGCTTCCAGGTTATGCTGCAAAACATCCTCTGAAAGCAAATTACGCTCCTGCGATTTTCCTGATGGGTCGCCCACCATACCGGTGGCACCGCCAACCAGGGCATAAGGTTTGTGACCGGCACGCTGAAAATGGATCAGCGTCATGATCTGGGTTAAGTGACCTACGTGCAACGAATCGGCAGTAGGGTCAAAACCTATATATCCCGAAGCCATACCTTTATTCAGCATTTCTTCGGTACCAGGCATTTCGGTATGCAGCATACCGCGCCAGCGTAATTCTTCAACAAAATTCATATGGATGTACTATTTCAAAAGCTGCAAATATAAGAGAATAATTGGCTGGGCTAAAGGTGATAATCGATTAACTAAAGGTAAAGTGAATTTCAAATAATTACTTATTTTTTGTACATTCATGAAAACGGGTTATTTTGCAGAAACAGCGCTTATGAATTTTTTATCGCATTATTACTTTGACCGGAACGTAAACAACTGCTACCATATATTAGGTACAGTGCTGCCCGATCTTTTAAAAAATGCGGATAAGACCATTGTGCTGCATCCCGAAAAGCTCCACCACAGCAATGATGACATTAATTGTATCATTGCCGGCTGGAACAAACACCTGGCGGTTGACCGCTACTTCCACTCATCAGATTTTTTCAATATCCATTCGCACCAGTTAAAAAAATTGCTGCTGCCGGCCATTGAAGGCTCGCCGGTAAAGCCATTTTTTTTAGGGCATGTAGCATTGGAGCTTATTATTGACAACCTGCTGCTTACCACCGGTAAAATACTGGTTGATGATTTTTACGCGCACCTGGATGGCTGCAAAACCGAAATAGTGGCCGAATTTTTAGCCTTTGCCGGATTAAAGGACGACAGCCGCTTTTTTAAGTTTTTTGACGACTTTAAAAGCAGCCAATACCTGCATACCTACGCCGAAACCCACCAAATAACTTATGCCTTAAAAAGGATTTGCATGCGCGTGTGGCAAAACCCGTTTACCCCGCAGCATGAGGAGCAGATGAATGGTATACTGGAAGGTTATCGCAGCCTGCTGCTGCCCGATTTCATGTCTATTTTTACAGAGATAGAGGCCAAACTTGATTGATATTTTTGTAACGTTTGTGTAAACTGATGGTTAAAACCCTGCGCAAACCTAAGCCATAAAGGTAAAAAGCGACTAAAACCTACCTATTTAGCTCAAAAAGGCTTAAATATCAGCAATTAACATTCAAAAATTCTTTTATTTAATAAAATTATATACCTACCTTTGCAGTCCCAATTAACAAATTGGGAAAAGGAGAAAAATTATTTAATGGCAAAAAAACAAGAAGCAGAAAAAGAATTAAAAGCGAAAGAAGCTGAACTGGGAACAGTTACCGCATCTGGCGAAAAAGAAACAATTGAATCAGAAGCTGATTCAATATCTATCGAAGAGATCAAATCAAAAATTGCAGCTACACCAAGCGAAGATTTCGACTGGGATGCTGACGACAAAAAATTTGGTAACTACAGCGATAGCGACCGTGAGAAATTCGAGAAAATGTATGATGGAACTTTCAGCTCTATCACCAAAGGCGAAATCATCACCGGTACAGTTGTTAATGTTAACAACAAAGATGTGGTACTGAACGTAGGATTTAAATCTGACGGTTTAGTTTCAGTATCAGAATTCCGTGATACACCTGATCTGAAGATCGGTGA
>NZ_JBCECK010000147.1:0-12170 GCF_039207105.1 Mucilaginibacter sp. | reverse complement strand
ATCCTGTACCGAAACCCATTCCTGCTTGCTATGAAACGCATGCTCACCTGCAAAAATATTAGGACAAGGCAATCCCATAAATGATAGCCTTGAACCATCGGTACCGCCTCTTATACTGCAAAGTTTGGCAGTTAAACCTGTACGGTTAATGGCTTCCATCGCGTAATCAACAATTTGCGGGTGCTCATCCAGTACATTTTTCATGTTACGATACTGCTCGCTAATGGCCAGTGTATAGGTTGATGACGGATATTTCTTTAAAACCTCATCAGCCGTTTTACGGATCACGGCGGCATGACTGCTTAGCTTTTGCTCATCAAAATCACGCAGGATAAAATCTACTGTGGCAGTTTCCACATGCCCTTCAATGGATACAGGGTGTATAAAACCTTCCCTTCCCTCCGTATGCTCCGGTGATAGGTCACCAGGCAGCGCAGCTACAACCTCCGCGGCAATTTTAATGGCGCTTTCCATCTTACCCTTAGCAAAACCTGGATGTGAGCTAACGCCATTAATAGTTAGCCTGGCGCCATCGGCCGAAAATGTTTCGTTTTCCATGTTGCCGGCGCTTTCGCCATCCATCGTATAACCGGCAAATGCACCAAGCTTGGCAATATCTACATGGTCAACACCGTGGCCAACTTCTTCATCGGGGGTAAATAATATCCTGATCGTACCATGCTTGATCTCGGGGTGGTTCATCAACTGATAGCAGGCATCCATGATCTCGGCAACGCCGGCTTTATTATCGGCACCCAGCAATGTAGTACCACTGGCAGTTATGATATCATTACCCAACTGGTTTTTCAGGTCGGCATGATCAGACAATTTTATGATCTGAGTATGGTCGTCAGGCAATACGATATCCAACCCTTGATAACTTTTGTGGATAATTGGTTTAACATTTTTTCCACTGCAATCCGGCGCGGTATCCATGTGCGAGCAAAAGCAAATTACGGGCACCTGCTTTTCGGTATTGGCTGGTATAGTGGCATATACGTAACCATATTCATCCATATGCGCGTCGGTTACACCAATAGCCAGCAGCTCATCAACCAGTATCCGGGCCAAATCTTTTTGTTTTTCTGTAGATGGAAACGAAACAGAAGAGGGGTCAGATTGCGTATCAATGGTGACGTAGCGTAAAAAACGCTCCGTTACAGTAAAGCTTAGTGATGAATGGATATCCATAAAGGTAAATATTAGTAAAACTACCGGAGCCTATACTCCGGAGGTTTATTTTGTAAATATTAATTAAAATTTAGCTTTGAAAAAATTTATTCTGTTTTTTGTCCTGGCCCTGGCCTGTATCACTGTAAAAGCACAAAGCGGTTATAATTATTATGAATGGGGAGTTGGCGGCGGTGTTGGTTATGGGAGGGCTTATGCCGATACTAAAAGGCAGGATTATCATCCTATATTTAACCTTAACATCACATACAACTATAACCCTTACCTGCCTATAGCGCTCGAACTGCAATTCGGTACACTTTCAGGTGGCGGGCGTACCCGCGATAAGGATGCCTCCGGGCGGATATACAAAAACGCATTCAAAGCATTGGTATTTCATGCCGACCAGCAAATGGGCGATCTGTTTGATTATGAAGACAATGGATTTTTAAACGTGATCAAAAACTTTTATATTGGCACTGGTATAGGTGCTATATCAAACAATATGAAGGATATTCAGCGTACTAATTTATACGCAGAGAATGACGTGATAGGATCGCCGGAGGGCTTTCAGGGGAAGGACAAAAGTATTAACGTACTGATACCGCTCAGAACAGGTTATGAGTTTAAAATTTATGACGGATATGACGAGGTACGATATACCATTACCATTGGTTATGAGCACATTTACACCTTTGGCGAAGGGCTTGACGGATATAATGATAATCCACAAAAGTTTAAAAATAACGCGCCAGACCAGTATGCTCACTTTACTTTAGGTTTCCGGTACAATTTTGGTAATACGGTATCATACAATAAACTGATAAGGAATTTTCGCTTTTGAACATAGAAGAATTACGTGATTATTGCCTGCAAAAACCAGGAGCAACAGAGGGCTTCCCCTTTGGTGAGGATACCTTAGTGTTCAAGGTTGGCGGCAAAATGTTTTTACTTACAGGCCTTGAAAGCGGCAACAGCTTTAATGCCAAGTGTGACCCTGAGCTGGCTGTTGATCTGCGCGAACGCTACTCCGAAGTACAACCGGGCTACCATATGAACAAAAAAATGTGGAATACCGTTTATATGGATGGTTCATTAACGCGCAAACAGCTTTGCGAAATGATAGACCACTCCTATGATCTGGTGATTAAGGGCCTGCCCAAAAAGATACAAGCCGAGATTGACGAGATCAGAAACCAATAGTAAAAATCCCCTTACATACCTGCCTGCTTACTATACTAACCCTATATTTGGGCTACAACACACTTCATGAAAATAGTTTTATCAGCCTTATTTATTTGTTTTATTACTTTTCAGGCAAAAGCTCAGTTAACTCCGTTTGAGCTTAGTCAAGATAAAAATTACACTGCATCATATGCCCAGGTAATTGATTATTATCAACAACTGGGCAAACAACATCCACAGCAAATGAGGCTGTTTAACTATGGTACAACAGATGTGGGCAAGCCGCTTACCCTGGTGGTGTTATCACGCGATCAGGTTTTTGATCCCGAGCTCGTTAAAAAACAAAATAAACGTGTACTGCTCATTAACAACGGCATACACCCTGGTGAACCTGAGGGCATTGATGCCAGTATGATGCTGGTACGCGATATGCTGAAAAAAAATCAGCTGCCCAAAGATGTCGTGATCTGTATTATTGCCCTGTATAATATTGATGGCAGCCTTAACCGTGGCCTGAGCCGGGTTAGCCAGAATGGTCCGGTAGCTTATGGTTTTAGAGGAAACTACCGTAACCTTGACCTTAACCGTGATTTTATAAAGGCCGACAGCCGTAATGCCCTGGCTTTTGCACAAATATTAAACACCTGGAAACCTGAAATATTTCTGGACAACCACACAAGTGATGGCGCCGACTATCAGTATGTAATGACATTGATAGAGACCCAGAAGGAAAAGCAAAACCCCATCCTCGCAAACTATACTACCAAAACGCTTACCCCCTACCTGTACAGCCACATGAAAAAAAGCGGCTATGAAATGATACCCTATGGTGCGGGCGAAGAAGGCTTACCAGACTCAGGCATTGTGAGCTTTTTAGAAACCCCGCGTTTTGGTACCGGTTTTGCCGCGCAGCATAATATTATCAGTTATATCACCGAAACGCACATGCTTAAGCCTTTTGACAAAAGGGTATACGCCACTTATGATTTTATGCAGCACCTGATTACTATCAACCAGCGTGATGCCAAACTTATAGGTGAGCTAAAACAAAAGGCCGACGAGCAGGTAGCCCAACAAAAAACCTTCGCGCTAAACTGGGAGGTGAACCGGGAGGTTGTTGATACCATCACTTTTAAGGGTTACGCTGCCGGGCACAAAACCAGCGAGGTAAGCGGCTTACAACGTTTGTATTACGATCGTAACAAACCTTACACTAAAACCATCAAATACTGGAACACTTATAAGGTTACGGCTACAGCAGATAAACCACTGGCATACGTTATTCCGCAAGCCTGGGGTAAAGTTATTGACCTGCTTAAGCTTAACGGCGTAAAAATGAAGCAGCTGGCACACGATACCTCTTTAAACCTGCAGATGTATTACATTACTGATTATAAAAGCCCGCAGAGACCTTATGAGGGGCATTATCTGCATACCGGTGTTAAACTGAACCCGGTTAATATGACGGTTAAGTTTTACACAGGTGATTATGTGGTATACACAAACCAGCCAATTAATCGCTACATTGTAGAAACTTTGGAGCCGCAGGGAGTTGACTCGTTTTTTGCCTGGAACTTTTTTGATTCGATGCTAAGTGAAAAGGAACATTACTCCGACTACGTTTTTGAAGATATAGCCGCCGATCTGCTTAAAAAGGATCCGGAACTAAGAAAAAAGCTGGATGACGCGAAAAGCAAAGACCCTAAACTGGCCGGCAGCGCCGATGCTCAATTGTTTTTTGTTTACCGCAACTCGCCTTATTTTGAAAATACCTTTATGCGTTACCCGGTAGGCAGAATATTAACAGATACTAAACTTGATCTTAAATAAATGGAATACCTTTTACTGGCTCCTGTGGCCTCCGTATTATTTGTAATAACTATTATCACTTCATTAATTGCATTCTCTAACCAGGAACTGTTTGGTAAAATGATGCTGCACCCCTACAGCGTTTCGCGCGGACGGTACGTTTACACCGTTATTACCAGCGGCTTTATTCACCGCGATTGGATGCACTTGTTTTTCAACATGCTATCGTACTACTTTTTCGCCTTTCAACTGGAGCCTGTTTTAGGTAGCTGGCAGTTTGCAGTGTTGTATATGGTAAGCATGGTGTTAAGCGATATGCCATCGGTATTAAAGCATAAAGAAAACTACAATTACTATAGCCTTGGCGCATCCGGAGCGGTGAGTGCCGTTATTTTTAGCGAAATATTATACAACCCTTTAAGCCAAATGATGATACTGCCCATCCCGATACCTATCCCTGCTGTTTTGTTTGGGGTATTGTACCTGGTTTATTGTAGTTATGCCTCTAAGTACTCACGTGACCAGATCAACCATGATGCTCACCTTTATGGCGCTCTGAGCGGGCTGATGATCACCATTATTTTTCACCCGGGAATTTTACCAGGCTTTTTCCAACAAATTATCGAGCGAGTTCAATCTCTTGTGCACTAATAGTGCTGCCATCGGCCTTAAACAAAAAGCTCATGGGCTCCTCCGGGTTCTTGATGATCTCGAACAGGAGGAAGCCCCAGTTTTTCCAGAAGTTTTCAAGTACCTGCCCATAAACTTTGCCTACCCAATCATCAAACAAGGGTTTGCTGCTGGTACCGCGCAGCGGCATGGCTTCCAAATAAATGGTATCCTCTACGGGTAAAATATTATACTCGGGCAGGCGGTTAAACAAATAGGCCGAGTAAAAAAAGCGGGCGTTAACCTCTTCAAACTGTATGGGATGCAGCGTTTGGCCTTTAATTTTATCAAGCACTTCCCTATGATAGCTGGCATTAGCGCCGTTATCCTGCAGGCAAATGATCAACCCGAAATCTTTTATTCTTAATGAAAAAGTTAGGGTATTGATCTCGTCGCGGTAGCCAAAAATATCATCGGCATTATCAACCTTAAATAAAACCAGGCTAAAGGGTTTAAACCCGTCAAACTCAACCGGCAGGTTTAAGCTCTGTAACATCAGGTGCAGGTGACTAAATTTATGAATAATAGCCTGCGACATGTTAAACTCCTCGCCCTGCGAGTGCTGCAGTTTAATGCCCGATTGTATCTCGTTAAATATAATACCGTAAAGCAGTTTACCAGCCCACTGAAAAAGTTTCTGCTCATCCAGTTGTTTTACAGCTTCGTAACCGCTATCAAAAGCTGCGGCTATTTCGGCTTCCAGTGGTTCCAGAAACTGCTCGTTTACCGCGGCAGTACAGGGCAGCTTCAGGTCTTTGTAAGTGGCCATACTCTCGTCGAGCAGTTTAAAGGGCTTATCTTCCAGGCTGTAACGGCTCATGAGCCATTGCGGAAAAACCTGTATCTTTTCTTCTTCAGAATTTAAAGGTTGCCCGGTAAGGAAGCATTTATTATTGCTGAAATTAAAACGCTCGAACGGTGAATAAATTTGTGCCGACATGGGCGCAAAGATAAGCAGGATTATAATGTGCGGATATGCAGATGTGCAGATATGCTATTTTTTTACCTGAAACAGATTTTACAAAACTTCTAATATTATCTGCACATTTGAAATCTGCATATTTGCATAGCTGAAACTTTAACATGGAACTAACATATCAACCTTTTGAACTGCAATTAAAGCACGCTTTCACTATTGCCAAATTTTCGCGTACCTCTACCCCTATCATGCTGGTGCAAATTAAGCATGAGGGCGTAACCGGTTATGGCGAGGCCTCAATGGTGCCCTACATGGGCGAGAGCCATCAAACCGCTACTGAATTTTTGAGCAAGGTTGATATCAGCCAGTTCAGCTACCCGATTGATTTTGGAGCAGTGATCAACTACCTGGATAGCATTGCTCCGGGCAACCCTGCTATTAAAGCCGCTATTGATATTGCCCTGCATGACCTGGATGGTAAAATAAAGCAACAGCCTACGTGGCAACTATTGGGTAGCAACCCGGCCCTGATGCCGGTAACCAGTTTTACCATTGGTATTGATACGCCTGAAATGATCATCAAAAAAGTAAAAGAGGCCGAAGGTTTTAAAGTGATCAAGGTTAAACTGGGCCGCGATACGGATAAGGAACTCATCAGCACCATACGTTCAGTTACCGATGTACCGCTTTATGTGGATGCCAACCAGGGCTGGACTGATCTGCAACAAAGCCTCGACATGACCTACTGGCTGCAGGAACAAGGGGTACAATTGATAGAGCAACCCATGCTTAAAACAGACCCCGACAGTAATGCCTGGCTCACCGAACGCAGCCCCATCCCTATTATTGGTGATGAATCTGTACAGCGTTTTGAGGATGTGGATAAGGCCAAAGGCATTTATACCGGTATCAACATTAAACTCATGAAATCGGCAGGCATATATGAGGCCACCCGCATGATCAAACGCGCCAGGGAGCTCGATTTAAAGATCATGATTGGCTGCATGACCGAAACCAGCTGCGCCGCCCTCGCCGGCCTGGCCCTCGCCCCTCAATGTGACTGGGTTGATCTTGACGGCCCTTTCCTGGTAAGCAACAACCCCTACCAAATGCCTGACTTCGCCGATGGTAAGTATATTTTAAATGATGATGCGGGTTTGGGGATCCGTTTATAATAGCAAAATAACCAACCCAAAAAAGGCCACACGTCTTACCAGACATGCAGCCTTTTTAAAAACGAGCTACTTAAAATTATTTTGTTTCAGATGCTTTGGTTGCAGCTTCAATGATCACTTTGGCAACGGCATCAGGGTGTGAAATGAATACTACGTGGCTTCCTTTGATCTCGGTTACTTTTGAGCCGGCACGTTTGTACATGTTACGTTCAATATCAGGGTTAATGGCTTTGTCTTCAGTAGCAACTATACCGTAGCTTGGTTTAGTTTTCCAGGCAGCCTGGGTAATTGGGGCTACAAAACCTTTTACACCTACCGGGCCCTGTGAAGCATACATAAAGTCGGCTTGTTCTTTGCTCAGGTCGGCAGCAAAACCGGCATGGAATTTTTCTTTGCTGAAATAGATCAGGCCTTTATCGTCCGGAGGCAATATACCGTTTTCAGGAGCAGCTGGTAATGATTGTGCCACTTTTAAGGTTGTTTCGCCGTTATCAGGAGCAAAGGCGGCTATATAAACCAGCGCCGCTACTTTTGGGTTATTACCGGCTTCGGTAATTACGGTACCACCCCATGAGTGGCCTACCAAAATTACAGGACCATCTTGTTTATCAATAGCGTGATTGGTGGCGTCAACATCATCCTGCAGTGATGATAAGGGGTTTTGTACAACAGTTACATTATAGCCTTTTTTAACTAAAATGTTGTATACTCCCTGGTAGCCAGATCCATCGGCAAAGGCGCCATGCACCAATACCACATTTTTTACCGGTGTTTGTGCTTCGGCTTTAATGGTTGTACCAACTATAGTTGATAAAATGATTGCTGAGGCAGCTAAGCCCGATTTTAATTTGTTTTTTAGTGATTGAGTTTTCATATTCTTGTATGTTAAATTTTGATGTGTGAATTAACATTACAAAGATGCGGCAACTTTCAATCCTGCGGAATGAGTATACTTCCCGACCGCTTGTAATTATTTCCCTAATAGTGCAACACCTTTACTATTCCTGAACTCAGTTGGCGAAAAAGAGGTATGCTTTTTGAAAAAATTACTAAAGTAAGCGGCATCCTCAAAGCCCAACTCGTAGGTAATTTGCTTGGCCGATTTATCGGTATAAAATAATAATCGTTTAGCTTCTATCAATATCCTTTCCTGAATTATCTGGATAGGCGTTTTATAATTATACAAAGCAAAAAGATTGGACAGCGTTTTTGGCGACTTATTTAACCGCCCGGCATAATAACTTACGCTATGCTGAGTATGAAAATTCATCTCGACCAATAAGTTAAATTTACGCAGAATATGGAACCTGTCATCATTTAACTTTACATCCGGAAACTTACCTGCCCGGGCCAATTTGGTAACCATTGTTATTAGCCGTTTCAGCAACATCACCAGCATACCGTTTTGGATATCATCATGAGTTTTTAGTTCCTCAATAAATATATCCAGCAGTATCTGCAGTTTTCGCTGTGTTTCTTCGTCAAGGTCAATAAATAAATGATCGTTCATCCCAAACAGGAACCCTACGCAGCTTACTTCAGAATCATGATCGATTATACAGTAAAATTCACGGTTAAACTGCCAGGCCACCACATCACTTGCCCGTTCAAAATAAAACGACTGGTTATACAATAGTGGCAGTATGGTATTCGGCAGCAGATCGTACTCCGCACCATCAATGGTTATTGTTTGCTTTTCGCCACGGTTCCAGGCTATGGTAAAATATTTATAATCAAAGTCGCGGGTATAAAACAGGCGATCAATATTGGTTTCATTGTAAAGCAGCAGCAGATCGCCGCCCGTAGATTGGTCTGATACCGATAATTTCATAGTGACGATAAAGATATTATAAAATCACAGTATCTGTAAACGTACTATAAACCGGCCGAGAGTTTTACTTTTCTATAACTTTCCCGGGGCCTATACCGCAGCTACCGGCTGCACATGCTTTCTGATCTTTATTTTAACATATTTGGCCGCAGGCATATTGCTTTCGCCAACCACATTATTTACAGATATGAGCACATTGGTTTCGGGAAAATAAGTTACCGTATTGCGCTCCGGAACAGGGTACGGAACTACCACGAACAACCGGGCTACGCGTTCAATACCATCGTTAAAATTAAACAGGTCAACTTTTTCGCCGCTTGCAAAACCGGCTTTATCCATATCTTTCTGGTTCATGAATATCACCCGGCGCTCGTTTTTAATGCCCCTGTACCTATCTTCCAAACCGTAAATAGTGGTATTAAATTGGTCATGCGTACGGGTGGTTGCCATCATGTATTCATCATCGGCCAGAATGGTTACAGGAACCTTGTTTATGGTGAATGGTGCACGATCTATAAACTCATCGGTAATAAACTTTCCGTCGCGGGCTGCGTTAGGCAGGTAAAATCCGCCTTTTTCACGTACACGCACGTTATAGTTTTCAAAACCGGGGATGCATTGCTCTATAATATTTCTTATATCATCATAATTATTGGCATAACGATTCCAGTCAATTACCGACCGGCTGCCCAGTGTGGCAATGGCCATTCTGCAAACAATATGTGTTTCGTTGATCAGCTTGTCTGATACCGGCTGCAAAATGCCCTTAGATGATTGCACCACACCCATTGAGTTTTCTGTGCTGATAAATTGCGCTTCACCGTTTACGATATCTTTATCGCTTCTTGATAAGGTAGGTAAAATTAACGCCTCCTCCCCATGCACCAGGTGGCTGCGGTTCAGTTTAGTAGATACATGCACGGTGAGCCTTTGCCTGCGCAGCGCTTCGGCGGTAAACAAGGTATCGGGAGTGGCCGAAAGAAAGTTGCCGCCCATAGCAAAAAACACTTTCGCTTTTCTGGCATGCATAGCCCTGATGGCGTTAACCACATCGTAACCATGTTCGCGGGGAGGCTCAAAACCAAAAACCTCTTTTAAGCGGTCAAGCTGCTTTTGGGTAGGCTTTTCATTGATCATCATGGTGCGGTTACCCTGCACATTGCTATGCCCCCTTACCGGGCATAAACCGGCGCCGGGCTTACCTATGCTACCTTTAAGCAGTACCAGGTTCACAATCTCCCTCAGCATATCTACCCCATTGGGTTGCTGAGTAAGGCCCATACCCCAGCAAACTATAATTCTGTGTTTATGGGAGAGCATGGCTGCAGCCTCACGTAAAAGCTCAACAGATACACCCGCATCTACAGCCAGGCTTTCGATATCGTGACCTTTTAAATGTTCAATAAACTCATGGTAGCCTACCGTTTTGTCAGCTATAAATTGCTGGTCAAATACTTTGCCGGGCGTTTTCTGTTCAGCCTCATGTAGCAGTATTTCAATGGCTTTTAGCAAGGCCATATCACCATTTATTTTTACGGGCAGATAAAGATCGGCAAGCTGCACGCCGTTCCCCAAAACACCACCAATTTCCTGCGGATTTTTAAAGCCCATTAAGCCGGCTTCGGGCAGCGGATTTATAGCGATAATTTTAGCGCCATTCTTTTTACCCTTTTCAAGCGCGCTCATCATGCGCGGAGCATTAGTACCGGGATTATGCCCAATGATCACGATCACATCTGTATCGTAAAAATCATTCAGCGTTACAGTTCCCTTACCAATGCCTATGGTTGAGGACAAGGCAGTACCCGATGTTTCATGGCACATGTTAGAGCAATCGGGCATGTTGTTGGTACCAAACTCTTTGGCAAACAACTGGTACAGGAACGATGTTTCGTTACTGGTACGGCCTGATGTATAAAAAACAGCCTCATGAGGTGATTCCAGGGCGTTCAAATGATCAGCTATTTTTTTAAAGGCATCATCCCAACTAATGGGCTGGTAGTGGGTACCGCCTTTAGGCATATACATGGGCTCGGCCAGACGGCCTTTTTTGCCAATTTCAAAATCGGTTAAATTGGCCAGGTCAATTACGGAGTTCTGTGCAAAAAATTCGGCAGTTACCTTTTTGCTGGTGGCTTCTTCGGCAAGGGCCTTAGCACCGTTTTCACAATATTCACCGACAATTGAGCGGTCATCATCCGGATCGGGCCAGGCGCAGCTGGGGCAATCAAAACCACCTTTTTGGTTCATCACAAACAAAGCACCTGTTCCTCTGAAAGGAATACCTTCTTCCATCACATCACTAAGCGCTGCCACAACCGCCGGGATTCCCGCGGCTATTTTTTTAGGACCAGTAGCTTTTAAATGCAGCAGTTTTTCGGGGTTTTCAGCAGATGGTACATTGTTCTTTTCCATGACGGTACGCTTTAATTTTTTTGCAATAAAGGGTTGGGGTAATTATCGCTTTGGTCTTCATCCACATTATCCAAGCAGGTAAAATCCTTTTCAACCAGCAGATATATCGGGCCTCCCTTTTCTTCAAAACCCACCTTATCGGTATTTACCAGCTCGGTAATCATAAACGCCGGAATAAACAGCGTAATCACATTACTGGTGTATTCTGCTGTTAACGTATTGCCCTCGCTGGTTTTAATAGCGTAAGTAAGTGATTGTTCTAAAAAATTGGTTTGCTCCTGTATGTACCCCTCCCCTGCAAGGCTGTTAACATCGCTTTTGGTAAGCCGGTATCGCAGGGAGTTCCCTTTAATTCTTATCTTCATAATGAGCTATTAAAACACGGTGTTCGTGCGTATAAATATTAAAACGCTGCTGGCGTAAAAAACCAATCAGTGTAATTCCAAATTCAAGGGCAAGTTCCACCGCCAGGCTTGATGGTGCACCCACTGCAGCTATAATGCCAATACCGGCCATAGCAGCCTTTTGTATAAGCTCAAAGCTGGCCCTGCCGCTCAGTAACAAAACGGCTTTGTTTAGCGGGAGCCAATCATTGTTAAAAGCTGCCCCTATTAATTTATCAAGCGCGTTATGCCTGCCAACATCTTCGCGTAACAGCAGCAATTCGCCATTGAGCGAAAACAGGGCGCACGCATGCAATCCCCCTGTGGCATCAAAAACGGTTTGGTGCTGACGAAGACGATCGGGCAAGTTGACCAACACTTCCTGACTAATGGAGCAATGATCCTGGTGATCGGGTTGGAATGAGCTAACAGTTTTGATGGCTGCTATAGAGCCTTTTCCACAAACACCACAGCTGGAGGTAGTATAAAAATTTCGGTCTGTATGTTGCAGATGGGGAGTAAAACTTTCATTTAGTTCAACCTGAATGACATTTTCTTTATTTTCTGCACAGGCAATAAAGCAATGATCCACAGATGCTAAATGAGCGCGACTG
>NZ_JBCECK010000146.1:0-12193 GCF_039207105.1 Mucilaginibacter sp. | reverse complement strand
CGATCATCCCAATGACCTGTGGGCCGACGATGCCGTTTTTATGCTGGGCGATATTTATGATAACCGCCTTAATGATAAAGCCAGCGCCAAAATATGGTATCAGAAAATTATAACCACCTATCCCGGCAGCCTCTGGATCAACGAAGCACGTAAACGTTTCAGGCTGCTGCGTGGCGATAATGCGGATTCTTGATTTGGTTCATTGATTCATTTGCTTATTAGTTCATTGGTGAATAGTTTGTCACTATACTCATTGCTATACGACGTTTCACCAATGAACAACTGAACTAATTAATTACTTTTGCATCACTATGATTGTATACAACGACACTATAATAATTGAAGAAGGCATTCACGACGAATGGCTTAACTGGATAAAAAACGTACAGATACCTGCTATAATGGCAACCGGCTGTTTCCACTCGTACAAAATGCTAACCGTTATTGACTCACCAAACGAAGGGGTTACTTATTGCATTCAATATAATGCAGATAGCATTCAGCAGTTTCAGGAATTTTACATGAACCATCTGCACAAGTTTCAGGCTATACACCAGGAGCAATTCCCGGATAAGTTTGTGATGTTTAACACACTGATGGAAACGGTGGAGTAATTCTTCCTCTCATGCTATATTGTGAGGTACGCAACTAATACCGTCATGCCGAATTTATTTCGGCATCCCACAGGACAATTGTACGCAAAACGTTAACTAAGCTTGAGAGATCCTGAAACAAGTTCAGGATGAACTGTGTTTAAAACAAAAAAGGTGCTTCTTCCGAAGCACCTTTTTTGTTTACTTGGTGATGAGGTTATACAACTCATCCAGTTTTGGTGTGAGTACAATTTCTATGCGGCGGTTTTTGGCGCGAGCCTCATTGGTTGGGGCAGAGTCAATCGGCTGAAACTCGCCTTTTCCTGTAGCTGTTAACCTGTGCGGATCAACTTTTTCAGTTTCGGTGAGGTAACGCGTTACCGAGGTAGCACGTAATACACTCAGATCCCAGTTATCCTTGATCTGACCCAGGTTCAATACCTTTTTATCATCGGTATGGCCTTCAATAGCCATATTAATATCCGGTTCCTTGTTAAGTACTGCAGCCAATTGTTTTAACGCGGCTTTACCCTTATCATCAATAACAATACTGCCCGACGGGAACAGCAGCTTATCGGCCAGTGATACATACACTTTACCGTTACGAATATCAACAGTTAAGCCACTTTGCTGAAAGCCCAACAATGCCTGTTGTAATTTATTTTTAAGCGCGTTGGCGGCTTCATCGCGTTTACGCAATATATCTTCTACCTCTTTCAGGCGGGCCTCGCGTTTCTCAAGGTCAGCAGCCAGGCGTTTTAATTTAGATGAACTGGTGCTCAGATGACTGTTCAGCGTGCTGTTGTTGTTTCGCAAATCAGCCAGTTCACGGTTCAGGCGCATGGTATCGGCCCTTAACTGAAAAACCTGGGTTTCCAGAGTTTCGGTGCGGTTAGTAAGCGAATCGCGCTCGGCAATCAAAGCTTTGTATGCCTTTGGCGACATGATCTTACAGGAATAAAAAGTAAGACACATGGCCGCGGCTAACAAATAATAAGTGATCTTCATTGTAATATTATATTTGTCTGTAGTACTATGCAAGTGCATTTCTTAAAAAAACGTTAAGCGGGTATATATGGCTGCATACCTGGGCTATTTCTTCGGCCGCATTCTTTTTAACGATATCCTTATCGCTTATTTTATGCCAGGCCACAAAACTTTTCAGCTTCAGCAGGTCGATATTTTCATTATCGATGCTGTATCCCTGCGGAACTGATTTTAACTGCTCCTGCTTCCTGAAATCGCCAAACAGCTTAATAAATTCTTTATCGTCGATGATCTGCCTCAGATCATGGGCGTTATAATCAATTTCCTGGCGTATGGCTTTTAAATGCGCTGCTTCAGGCATCCAGTAGCCTCCACCTATAAATGAGTTGTCCGGCTGTATTTGCAGATAATATTCTGCACCTCCTGGCCTTAAGCCTGTGGTTGGTAGGCTAATGCCAAAGTTATTTTTATATGGTGTTTTATTTTTGCTAAAACGGATATCACGGTAAATACGCATCACACACTTTTTGGGGTCAAGCGCCTCGTCAATTCCCGGATCTATTTTATGCATGGCGGTTAGCAGTGTGCCTGTAAATTCAATTACATTTTCACGGGCTTTGTCGTATCTATCCTTGTTATCTAAAAACCATTCACGGTTATTATTAGCTGCAAGGTCCTTTAAAAAATCAAGACTTTCCTGGTGTATCATCGGTATCTAAATATGATTGGTAGTGTATTTTTGGCGATAACCAATATAACAATAGCACCCGCGAATATCTGAAATTTATGGGTGCCAATGCAAAACAGCCTAAAATTATGACACTAAGGTACAACCATGGCGAATCGGAATTATGGGTGATCAGAAAGGTAAGCCAGGCTATACCCAAAGCTTCGCCAACATTTAGGGCATAGCTTACATACATAGCCGCATAAAAATACCCCGGCTCAATTTCAAAATACAAATTGCAGTGGGAGCAGTTTAAATTTATTTTGTTAGCGAAACTATAAGGCCAGCCCTGAAACATATTGCCCCTGCGACAACGCGGGCATTTACAATGCAGCATAGCCCACGACTTGGATGTTTGAGACATTATATTAGACGAGTATAGCTTCCCTTGTACAAAGGATCAGAAGAAAATATTAATTCAGATGCAGTTTTTCTTTACGCATACTGATATCAACATTTTTACGGCGGTATTTTTTATACCATATATAACCTAATATTCCGGCTGCCAGGTAAGGTGCTCCCAGTAAAAACAATATACCATTATTTAAACCTTTAGCCGCGTTACCACCGCTTTGTGTATTGGTTTCAACTGTGGCGGCGCACTGTGCACATTGTGCTTGTACGGGTTGCCTGCTGCAAATTAAAAAGCCCAGGGCTGCTACAAATAATAGAATTCTAAAACCTGCTTTCATATTGGCAAATTTAATTAATAATTATTTAAAAGTGGTAATAAGGCTTTATCATCAAATACACGATAACGCCGGTAATAGTGACATATAACCATATGGGGAACGCCCATCTTACCAGTTTCTTATGCTTAGCTACCTGCATTTGTAAGCCTCTGTAAAAACTCAACAATATTAATGGTAAAACACCAGCCGCTAATACAATATGAGGCACCAGAATACTTAGGTACAGCGTGCGCATACCACCCGCCGTAGCACGCTCCGCATCCGAAAGCTTGCCATCAAAATTAGCATCGCCATACAGGGTATCATTACGCATTAGGTAGTGAAACAAAATATATGATACCAGGAATAATGATGACAAGCAAAAAGTAATAATATTAAGCCTTTTGTGTACCTTGATATTACCCTGTTTAATAAAATAAAGCGAGGTAAGCAGCAACACTGTGCAAGTGCCATTTAAAAACGCATTAAGCATGGGTAAATAAGGCGTAAACGACGGAGCCACAGCCGGCCCCGGAATCAAGTGGCGGTTTAATACCACTACTACTGTAATTACAAATATGGTAACACCCGCCACAAAGCGGATTATAAATTTATCGCTCATTTTGTTGGAGTATGGATTAATGACAAAAGAGAAATGACCTATTATATTATAAACCCGAGCCTTTTGTCTTTTATCTTTGTTCTTTTATTTAATAAAGCGCCTTGTCCACTTTTCGCAGTTCCTCGGCAATCAACACTTTAATTTCGTCGGTCAGGCGGTTAATATCATTGGTATTGGCGCCTGAATAATAACCTCTGATCCGTTTTTCCTGGTCAATCAGGATCAGCTTATCACTGTATATATAATCATCGTTACCAGCCTTCAGCGCGTCAACCAAAAAACCATTGCGGGCCAGGCTGTAAATTGATGTGGTATCACCTGTTAAAAACAGCCAGCGGTTTGACGCCGGTTTTAAGCTTTCGGCATATTGCCTCAAAACAGCTGAAGAATCCCTATCCGGATCAACCGTGATAGATGCAAAGTACACCATCTTATTTTTACGGTACGTATCAACCAGGTAACCCATATTGCGGTTAATGGTTGCACAAACTGCCGGGCAATGCGTATAAAAAAAGCCAGCTACAAATATTTTGCCTTTGAAGGTATTTTCAGATGCAGGCTTACCGTACTGGTCGGTTAAGTTAAACGCAGGCAAGTGATGAAAAATAGTATCCGGTATATATTGGCCATGAAATTTATGGCCGGTTTTGGCAACCACTTTTGGGCCGTAAATGGCCAGTGGTTTATACCTGTTTTTACCCTTTGCAGTTAGTAAATAATACAAAAATCCTGGCACTGCTAATATGAGCACCAGGATTATAATTTTTTTCCCTAAAGCGGCCATTATTATCTCCTCAGATCAATCCAGTGGTGGCTCTCATTAGTAAGTACCAGGATCAAACCGATGATGAACAATATCGGAACTATAATAGACAGGGCTAAACCCATCTTTTCGAACTTTAAGTGCATGAAGTAAGCAACTATATAAAATGCTTTAAACAGTGTTAAAACAATATATACAGGGTTTGCATACTTGATATCCAAATAACCATGAGGTACTAATAAAAGCGCGATGATGAACTCTACAGCGGTAATAGCTGATAGGATCAGAGCTACTTTAATTATTCTTCCCCTGCTCATTGACTCATGCTCGCCACCTTCGTGGTGAACTTCGTGTGATTCTGTTGACATATATATAATGTTTTTATACTAAATAAAAGAATGTAAATACAAATACCCATACCAGGTCTACAAAGTGCCAGTAAAGACCAACTTTTTCAACCATTAGGTAGCTACCGCGTCTTTCGTAAGTACCTAATAATACGTTTACGGTGATAATGATATTGATAACTACCCCGGTAAATACGTGGAAACCGTGGAAACCTGTTATAGTAAAGAATAAGTTCGCGAATTCCTGAGCGGTCATATGCCTTGCAGCTTCTGTACCACCTTCGTTAAAAAATTTGCCTAATTCCTCTAAAGCAGGTGTACTACCCCACCAAAAACCTTCATGGTGTAAGTGTGTCCACTCTAAAGCCTGACAACCCAGGAACATTAAACCACCAACTACTGTAGCTATCATCCAGCCCATAACCTCCTTTTTAGAGTTACGGTGACCAGCCTCAACAGCCAATACCATAGTTACGGAACTTAAGATCAGGATAAAGGTCATTATACCCACAAACACCAGTGGTGCTCCGCTATCTGTTAGGCCAGGTACTGATTGAAATACCTTATCTGCCGCCGGCCATACACTTGCGCTAAAACGTAACGATCCGTAAGAAATTAATAACGATGAAAAGGTGAATGCATCTCCAAGTAGGAAAAACCACATCATTACTTTTCCGTATTCAACATTGAAGGGCGATCTCCCTCCAGACCATGAGGTTGATTTAACCTCGTCTATTTCTGATACTGCTGTTGCTGTACTCATTTGTACTTAAATATGGGTGTATTAATTTTGATTCAAAAGTAAAAAAACATACAGATAAATCCATATAATTCCGAGAAAATGCCAAAAAATAGATGTCATTTCCATTTTAAACAGGTTACGTACCTGCGGAATATTTTTGTATGCTCCCCAAAGGGTATTTAATAGTAATAGTATGGCTGCAATTATGTGCAATAAGTGCATGCCGGTAAAAATATAAACAAAAGAACGAGACGCGTTAGGGTCTGTAAGATGTATGCCCATTTTATAAGCCAATATATACCACGCGTATATCTGTATCACAAAAAACGCTACACCTAATAAAAACGTAAGCCATAAAAACATACGCTGCTTACCAAACTGTAAACCTTTTGCTGCCCTTTGAGCCAAAAATAAAGTAACACTACTTAATATAATGGTAATGGTGCTGTATTTAAAGGCATCAGGCATTATTACGTTAAGGCCATGCCCCTTACTCCCGCTGTAAACTATAAACCCGCTGCTTATAGCTGCAAAAAACATGAACGATGTAAGTATAAACAACCACATGTTGAATTTTTTTGGAGCCAAATTAAGCCTGTCGTTATTTTTCTGAACCTGAGCCATCATTTCACTTTCCTATAAAATCAAATAAAAACATTAACTGAACTACAGGCAAATACATAAATGAGCCGAACATCAGTTTCCTGGCGGCCTCAATTTGCCTGGTGCGTAACAAACCAAAAGCTTGGTATAAGAATATTAAACTGCATACCAATGATACACCGCCTACATAGTAACCACCGTAATGGTAAATAGTTGGTAATAAACTAACTGGCAGCAAAATTAATGTAAATATAAAGGTAATTACAGCACTTCCTAAATTACGTTCGCCGGTAGGCAGCAGGCGGAAACCCGCCAGCTTATAATCGTCATCTAAAACCCAGGCAATAGCCCAAAAATGAGGGAATTGCCATACAAATTGTATTCCAAACAGGATCAATGCTATTTCATCAATTTTACCGTGAGCAGCTACATAACCAATAAGTGGTGGCAAGGCACCTGGTATTGCACCTACGAATACAGCTATTGGCGATTTGCGTTTAAGCGGTGTATAAGCAAATGCATATAATAAGATAGAAAATACCGATAGTAAACCAGTAAGCAGATTAAGGCTACCTAATAAATAAGTACCGGCCATGCCCATACCTAAACCTAAAACAAGCGCTTGGCCGGTATTCATTTTCCCTGAAGGAATAGGACGATCCATTGTACGCTTCATGAGCTTGTCCAGATCTTTCTCTATAATTTCGTTAAATGAATTAGCCGCAGAGGTTACTAAAAATCCCCCAACTATTAGCTTTACCCAGTTAACCCAATCTATATGGCCATTCGCCCTGCTCCCTATCAAAAATGAGATGGAAGCGGAGAATACCACCAAAAAGGTAAGCCTTGTTTTAATTAGCTTTGAGAAATCTTTCAAATTCATTTGCTTAGCCCCCTAACATTAACAGATCTGTGTAAATTCAAAAGCAAATAAAATTGAGCCCCAAATATCAGGCTTGCCAAAACTATGTGTGTGGCCTGCGCAAACGGTGGCAACGACCAATAGGATAATAGAATACCTGTTACTATTTGCAGCATGATAATAAGGAATGTAAAACTCATTAATTGCTGATGTATAGAATGCCTGCTAAACTGCTTGCGAATAAGCGCATACAACATGACGTTAACCACCAGTACCAATATGGCCAGATCCCGGTGATGTGAAAATATCTCACCTGCATTGGCAACCCAATTATTACGGTAGCCACCCTGGAACTGTGTTGCTACAGCATCTATTTTTTCACGTACTTCGGTTCCGAATGTTATTTGCAAAATGCTTAATAATAGTGCAACTATGGTTATGGCGTATACCAATGTACTCGTTTTCAATAGTTGATTCCCAACTACTTTTGCCTGATGATAGGTATATATCACTATTGCTAATATAGCCAGGGCCAACAGCATATGCACGGTAACGATCCAGGCAACCAAATTGGTTGATACTACAATTGAACCGAGCCAACCTTGAAAACCTACCAATATTACGTTAAATACGCTTAGCAGCGCTATACGCTTAGAAGCTTTCCAATAACTAAAGGAATATACAGCTGATAACAATAAAAACAATCCAGAAATAGCACCAATAAGTCGGTTTACGTATTCTGTCCAGGTTTTACCGGCGTTAAACTCTTCAGGAAGCAGGATAGATCTGTCCTCACGAATCCTTTTAGCCAGATCACTATAACCAAATACATCTAATGTTTTGGCAAAGCGTTCGTTTTTAGCTAAGCGCTTGTCTACATATTTTTGCTTGTAATCTTTGGGTAAATCGGCACTGCTTGTTGGCGGAATATATCGTCCAAAGCATTTAGGCCAATCGGGGCATCCCATTCCTGATCCGGAGCTACGCACAACACCACCAGCCAGTATCAAAACAAAAAGCAGGATGATTGTTATGAGGTTGATCTTTTGGAATCTGTTTTTAGATGCGGATATACTCATGAATAGGGTGAGTAGCTAACAGTGAGTGGTGAATAGTGAGTATGAGCCTTTAACTGGAACTCACCACTTACTACTCACCACTCACTATTTACTACTTAAAATTATTTTACTTGTTCGTTTGCTTTCAGCGTACTTTGAAACTTTTGCAGTTCTTCTAAACCTTTAGGGTTATCTTCAAAATCATGAGGAAGATTTGAGCTCATGGTTTGAGAGTAAGGAACTGTTTGAGGGATATAATCCTCTTCAGCACCTGGCTTGCTATAATCATATGGCCAACGGTAAACAGTTGGTATTTCACCAGGCCAGTTACCGTGTAAGTGTTCAACCGGTGTAGTCCACTCCAGTGTATTTGATTCCCAAGGATTTTGGGTAGCTTTTTTACCAATGAATATAGAAGTGATAAAGTTGTACAAGAACGCCACCTGTGCACATGCTGCCATAATAGCCGCCCATGTAACAAAAGTATTAACAGTTAACCAACGTTGCATACTCACAAATTCAGTGAAAGCATAGTAACGACGTGGTACGCCATCAAGACCCATAAAGTGCATCGGGAAGAACACCAGGTAAGCACCGATAAAGGTTAACCAGAAGTGCAGATAGCCCAATTTCTCGTCCATCATTTTACCAAACATTTTAGGGAACCAGTGGTAAACACCTGCAAGCATGCCAAATATAGCTGCTGAACCCATTACCAGGTGGAAGTGAGCCACAACAAAATAGGTATCGTGCAAGTTGATATCCAAGGTAGCGTTACCTAAAAATATACCTGTTAAACCACCTGATATAAAGAATGACACCATGCCAATAGCGAACAGCATAGCTGGTGTAAACCTGATATTACCGCGCCATAAAGTGGCCAGCCAATTAAATGTTTTTACTGCTGATGGTACCGCGATGATCAGTGTAGTGATCATGAACACACCACCCAGGAACGGATTCATACCTGTTACAAACATGTGGTGACCCCATACAATGAATGATAATACGGTAATACCGATCAGTGAATAAACCATCGCGTGGTAACCGAAGATCGGTTTGCGGGAGTTTACCGACATAACCTCAGATGAGATACCCATTGCCGGCATAATTACGATATATACTTCCGGGTGACCCAGGAACCAGAATAAGTGCTGAAACAGGATTGGGCTGCCACCTTCAAACGGTTGTTGTACGCCGTTCAATACGATATCTGATAAGTAGAAACTTGTTCCGAAGCTACGGTCAAATATTAACAATACAACACCTGCAACTAATACAGGGAAAGCCAGCATACCTAATATAGCGGTAAGGAATAAAGCCCAGATAGTCAATGGCATTTTCCAAAGGTCCATGCCTTTTGTACGCATGTTTAATACTGTACTTACATAGTTGATACCACCTATTAATGAAGATGCTATAAAGAATACCATACTAATTAACCACAGTGTCATACCCATACCAGAACCAGGCATGGCTTTCGGCAATGCGGATAATGGTGGATAGATCGTCCAACCACCGCTGGCAGGGCCTTTCTGTACCAGGAATGATGATAACATGATTACACTGGCAATAAAGAAGAACCAGTATGATAACATGTTCATAAACGGCGAGGCCATATCACGTGCACCAATTTGAAGAGGTATCAATAAGTTGGCGAAAGTACCGCTCAAACCTGCCGTTAATACAAAGAATACCATGATTGTACCGTGGATGGTAACCAGCGACAGGTAAAAGTCGGCGCTAATACGTCCGTTAGGAGCAAAGCGGCCAAGTAATGTAGTTAACAGAGGGAAAGTTTTATCAGGATAAGCCAGCTGAATCCTGAACAAAATAGACAATATCATTGCAATGACTGCCATAGTAATACCTGTGATCAGGAATTGCTTGGAGATCATTTTATGATCCATGCTAAACACGTATTTAGACAGGAAAGACTGATTATGATGATGTTCGTGACCGTGATCGTCGTGATGTGCTACTCCGTGGTCGTGAACTGCTAATGTTGACATATCGCTTATCTTAATTCTTATATTAATTATTTAATGCTAACCTATTCTCTGTACCTGTTTTTGGCTGATCTGCTGCCGCAAAATGTAACTCTTTCCTTAACTGATCAGTTAAATAAGGCTTTTGTCTTGATAACCAAGCCTGGTATTCTGCTTCGGTAACAACACGTACAACTTTTTGCATGTTATAGTGACCGCCCCCGCAAATTTTGTTGCAATAAACTGTGTACTCAAATTTAGGGTCATCCAGTTTAGTGCGCATCTGAGCGGTTGTAATAGTTGGTACAAATTTAAAGAAAGTAGGTAAGCCCGGTACAGCGTTCAACTGAACCCTGAAGTGAGGCATGTAAACGCTATGGATAACATCCTGAGCATCTATATTTAACCTTACTGCTCTGTTAACAGGTAAATACATGGTATCAACAGTAAGATCATCAAAACTTGATTTCTTTTTGAAGTTAACACCTAATTTATTAGCTGCAGATACCATTCTGAAATCTTTAGGACCTAATTTACCATCTTTACCAGGGTAACGTAGTTCCCATGCAAACTGGTGACCGGTAATATCAACGTTAATTGCAGCAACCTCGCCTTTAGCATCGGTGTTATCCATAATTTTTTGCCAGGTGAAAAAACCGAATACAACCAGAATAGTTAATACGATAGCCGGTGCTATAGTCCAAATTTTCTCAATGGTGTTGTTATGAGGTAAAAAGTGAGCTCTGCGTTTGTCAGAATGCCTGTAGTTGAACAAAAATGTAAACAGTAATATCTGTGTTGCAAAAAACACTATCATGGTTAAAACTGTCGTAACAGTAAACATCTCATCAATTTTAACACCATGTTGAGATGCAGCCTCAGGCAAGGTCATGCTGCCTTGTACAGTAAATGACCAATAAGCGCCGTACATACCCACAACCAGAATCACAAGGCAAAGAACAGCCATAATGGTATTCCATTTAATACCTTTTTTACCTTGAATTTGGATTGTAAGATCGTATATCTTTAAAATTTTACCTATTACCGCTATGCCAAGGCATACCAGGAAAAACAGTAATAAATAATAAGCAACGCCTGTCCAGTCAACCTGCGGGGCCTCGGGTTGGCCACCAGCCGCAGCTGCTTCAGTTTGTGCCATTAACACGTTTGTACCCAAAAGCATAAACGCGGTAATGAATGATAGTAATGATTTAGACTTTATAAATTTTCTGAATCCCATTTTAATGTCAGTTTGGTATTCTGTATTTTGTTGCAAAAATAACAATTATTATATGTGATGGTGAAGGCTCTCCTGCAAGAACGGATGTTTTTTCGGAATAAGCGTCTTAAATTTACTTAAAGCATTTAACACCAGGAAAGTAAATAAGCCAGCAAAACCTACAGCCGCACCTAATTCAATATAGCTGAAACCTACTTTATCACCTACTGTACCTGGCATGATCATGATAAAGTAATCCAACCAGTGACCAACGATCAAAAGTATACAGGTGAATTTCATTACACTTGTCAAACGTTTTGAATCACGTGACATGATGATCAGCAATGGGCCCATAAAGTTGATCACGATATTAAGCCAGAACCAGAATTTGTATTCAGGCTCCCATCTTCTCAGGAAGTAAACACTTTCTTCAGGGATGTTAGCATAATAGATCAACAGGAATTGCGCAAACCATACGTATGTCCAGAAAATAGAGAAACCAAATATCAACTGTCCAAGATTATGTAAGTGATCTTGAGTGATCCATTGCATATAACCATTGGCTCTTAACAAGATAATTGTTAAAGTGATAACTGATAAACAGCTTACCCACATGGCGGCAAAATTATACCAGCCAAACATGGTTGAGAACCAGTGTGCCTCTAATGACATTACTACGTCAAAAGAAAATACAGGTTGAGTAAAACCGAATATTACAAGAAACGCAGCCGAAATGGTAAAGCTCTTTTTGTAGTAAAATAAACCACCCAATTCATCTTCAGTTTCTGAATATTTAGCCAGTAAAAAGCCAAATATAACATAGGCACCTAAAAACACAATCAAACGGATCAGGAAGAATGGTACATTTAAAAAGCCTGATTTACCAGCCAAAACCGGATCATAATTTTCACTTCCTGGAGTGGTTACACCACTCATGTGCCATATCTTATATAAATAAGGAGCAACAACTTGCTTGCCTTCAATTTCGGTTGTGTGTGTTAAATTCAAACC
>NZ_JBCECK010000145.1:0-12243 GCF_039207105.1 Mucilaginibacter sp. | reverse complement strand
TCTTTAAAACGGTACAAAAGTAAGCATATAGGCTTATATACTTCATAATTAATTGCAAAGAAATTTGCTTTGGCCCAATAACTGTATTAAACACACATTATGGAGTAAAAGCGTTATTCTATAGAGCAAAAATCAGGGAAATGGTTTAATGAAAAATAGCATAACAGGTTTTAGGCATGCACCATATTGCCAGCCTCATCAATGTTAGCATGCTGCCAGGTATTCACAAAATCGCTTATGGCATCTTTAGGTTGCAAGGTGGCTATAGTATATTTGCTTTCCTTAGCATCATTAACACCGGCTACAAAAGCCCAGTTACCCCAGTTACTGGCGGGTGAGTAATCTATCAATTTTTCTTCAAAATAAGCAGCCCCACGAGTCCAGTCTGCATGCAGCTCATGTACCAGATAGCTGGCCACAATTTGCCTGCACTGATTGCATATATAACCTGTGGCATTTAACTCGTGCATGCAGGCATCTATAAATGGTATGCCGGTATCGCCATGAGCCCACTTGTTAAAATCAAGCTCGTTGGTGGCTAATATCTGTGTGCTCTCTTCCGTAGTTTCTGTCTTGATAAATTTTTGTCCATGCTTTTTAAACATAAACCTGAAATAATCACGCCACAATAGTTCCAGCTTAAGCATACTTGCATTTTGCGCAAAGCTGTCCTGAGTGTGTTTAAATATTTCCCAATATACCTGCCGGGGAGATATGCAACCCACAGCCAGCCACGGTGATAATTTAGAAGAGTTATTGGCGATAATGCTACGTGCGTTTTTAGGCTTAACACTCTGTTCGCTCTGCGAAAAATATTTGTGCAGCTGAACCAAAGCGGCGGTTTCGCCACCCTGAAAGTAATTGGTAGCCCGAGGGTCATCAACAGGCTCATCAAGCCCTAACTGCTGCAGGGTTGGCAGTTCGCCCGCATCCGTAATTTCGGGGGTAGTAATATGATCTGGAGTAGACACTCCGGGGCGCACGTTACTATCACGCTCCACCTTTTTCTTGAAAACGGCAAAGCTATCCGGAATGTCTTTGATAGGAAACGGAAGATCTTCTTTATGGTATAGCGTATGGCCTATAAAATGCTTGAGGTTAAGCCTCATTTTCCATAAGGCAGCTTCTACCTGTTCAGATATGTCGGTTTCTTCATAGGCAACTTCGCGGTGATGATATACTTCATTTACCTGGTACTGCTCGGCCAATTGCGGCAATATCTCGGCTGGGTTTCCTATTCTTATAATAAGTTCGGCGCCATAAGCCTGTAAGTTCTTCCGCAAATCGGCCACCGCTTCTAAAAGGAAACGAGCCCTAAAGTTACCTATTTTAGTGGCACCTGATGGTGTGCGCTGAAAATAATAAGGATCAAAACAATATACCGGCAGTACTTTATCAGCCTTTCGGACAGCCTCTAACAAAATTTCGTTATCGTGTATCCGTAAGTCATTCCTAAACCAAACCAATATCGTCTTTTCGCTCATAGTTAAACAGGGTGTTAACTGAATTTATGAAGACCACAAATTTGCAATTTATTTGTGTCATATACACACTTTGTTGCAATATTTGACATCTTTTCAACATTTATAACTGTTTTTCACACAGTTACAACATTAGCATGCCGCCGCCCCGAATCAATCATCAAGAAGGCTAATTTAAGCCTTTGAATGCATAAATATAAGTTTTATCTATATAAAATCAATATACAACTCGTTATCAATCTTCATTTTAACACTTTAATAAATTATATTTTCTGATTATTTTTATTCAACCAAATATCAAACCATCATGAAAAAATTATCATTACTACTACTAATGCTGACACTAACCTGCACGGCAACCTTTGCCCAATTAACTAAAGAACAAATTATCAGCGAATGGACACGCGCCAAAGCATACACTAAAGCTTATTTAGATGCTATGCCTGCCGATGGCTATACTTTTAAAGCCACACCAGAGGTTCGTTCATTTGCGGGCCAAATGCTTCATTTAGCCGATGATAATTACTTTTTTTTAAGCATGGTAAGTGGTAAACCAAGCCCTTTAGCTAAAGGGGTATCATTAGAGAAAACAACAGAGCAAAACAAAGAAGCCACAACCAAAGCAGTTTTAGACAGTTATGATTATGCTATAGGCGCTTTGCAGGGCATGAACGAAGCACAATTTGCAGAAGAATTGGCCTTGGGCAAGTTAAAATCGACCCGTGGCTTATTATTGGCCAAAGCTTTTGAACATCAAACTCACCATCGCGGACAGGCTACTGTTTACCTCCGGTTAAAAGGTGTAACACCTCCGCAAGAAATGTTATTTTAACGCCAATCCATAATCAACGTTTTCTTGAGTACTTAAAAGGCCAATGCACCGTACGGGCATTGGCCTTTTTACAATTGAATATTTAGTGTAGCGTATCTACTTCTATTGATCAAGTTTTATTTTAGCCCTGATAACAGAATCTTTTTGGGCGACGTTAAGCTTATAGTTATACTGAAACAAAGCTCCTTCAAAATCGCCGTATGAGATGTTAGGTATTACAATATACCTGCTTCCAAATTCTTTTTGCAGTTTTTGCGTGGCTGCCATACGGCTTTCTTCGGTTGGATGATTATCATAAAGCACATCAAAATCGGGCAGATTATCACCGCAAAGCAACAGAATATCATGTGTTCTTAATACTTCCTGACGGCGGATTTCCTTACTTGAATTATCCTGCCTTAACAGCAAATGCTCATCATTGGCATTGGGCAATGCGTAATGCTGCAGGCTGTACAAAGTAGATCCGCGCTCGTTTTCATTACGGTTAGTAATATAATATATAGTGATACCTTTTGATGCTGCATATTTTAAAAATGAGGGAGCTCCCGGTACGGTATCCGCTTTGCTTTTATCTGTCCATTGTTTCCAGGTTTTGTCGCTGTAATCAGCATTTTGAATGGCGCGGGCAGCATCGTAAGGACTGTTATCCAATAGTGTTTCATCAATATCGGTAACAATAGCCAATGGCTTGGTGCTTACTTTTTTAACGCCTTCATCTACCCTTAACCTGGCAATATTATATGCCTGGAAACATAAAGCCCTGTACTCCGCAGCCCGTTGCTGCCATAAAGAAGCCCATACCTTACCATCATTAGCAATTGAGGTATTTGCCGTGCTGGTAGTAGTTGTAGAACTAACGGTTGTTGTGATGGTAGTTACTTTTTTAGTTGATGAACAAGCGCTTAAAACAAGTATTGACGATACAAGGTAAGAAGATATTTTTTTCATTTTTTATTATTGGCCAAATAGCCCGGAAATGTATTACACAGGCAATTTAGCATTGCAACTATATAATTTTGTGTAAACAAGCAGGTATCTGCAAGTAAGAATATATGTTAACTAAGCCTTTCCAGTTTTAGTTTACCCGGAAACTGCCCGGCAAATTTATTCAGTTTTGGGCGGATAACAAGTGAACGGCACTACTAATTTGGATTATGGCTAAATAAAGTCTATAGCTCAAGCTATACCTAACCATTTGAATATGTTAATTAAATCATTAATTTAGTGTTAACACTTCCACTAAAAACCTAAATTCATGAAAATTGCAGTATTAATTGCCCGCGTTTTGCTGGGCCTTCTCTTCGTTGTATTCGGTCTTAATTTCTTTTTCCAGTTTATTCCAATGACACCTCCGGCAATGTCGGCCAAGGCACAGGCTTTTAGCGGCGGCTTGTGGGGATCGGGCTATTTTTTTCAGTATATGAAAGTTATTGAAATTGCCAGCGGGCTGGCCATACTGCTTAACCGCTATACCGCTTTCTTTTTACTTATCCTGTTTCCGGTTTCGGTGAATATATTCTTATTCCATTTAATATTGGCGCCTTACGGCATACCTATGGCAATTGGTATTATTGTGCTTCACTTATTTTTGGGATTGGCCTATCGTAAGTATTATACAAGCATATTTACTGCTGTACCAACACTATAAAACCTGCTCTATAACGAAAAAGGTCCCCGGTATACCGGGGACCTTTTTCGTTATTAATTTTTTCTGGCATCCTGCATGGGGTTAGGCCCTGCGGTAACTCCTCGTGGCAGTGCCTGCTGTTTAAACAGTTCAAACCGTGATGGTTGATATTCGCGCGGCCAGCTGTTATTAGTTTCATCAATATCAGCAGTTTCACGGTATGGATCAAGCTTAATGGCTTTTACCTCTTTGGCTTTGGCAAACACCTTGCTGATCTTGAACTCGTTTTTACGCCATATATAAGCCGATATTTTTTCAAGCTCTTTGGTGCCGTCGGTATAAGTCCATTCAATAATTAAAGGGGTAACCAAACCACCTTTGTTGCTGAAATTGATCTCGTAAAAATAGCTCTTGTTATCGTACAGTTTCTTTTCATCTGGGCTCAAAGCATTATACATGGTCTGATAGCTTTGCGTAGTAAGCGGTGTTGCCGCAAAACGATCCCACTTGCTGTAAAAATCCTGCAGGGCGGTATCGGCCTCTACGGCAAATTTAGTACCGGCCTCTTTGTTACGGGTAGTGCTGATGTTTTCCAGGTTACGGTCAAATTGCGCACGGTCGGCATTAGCTTCAACTGCCGGGTTTTTAGTATTCAAGCGGTAGAGTTTTACGCTATCGATGGATACATCAACAGGTTCGGTTCCGTAAAACCAGCCTCTCCAAAACCAATCCAGGTCAACTGCCGATGCATCTTCCATTGTACGGAAAAAATCGGCAGGTGTAGGGTGTTTAAAGGCCCAGCGATGAGCATAGGTTTTAAAAGCGTAATCAAACAACTCGCGCCCCATTACAGTTTCGCGTAGTACGTTTAAAGCCGTTGCTGGTTTGGCATATGCGTTAGGGCCAAACATCACAATGTTTTCTGAGTTGGTCATGATAGGCTCCAGTTCATCCTTTGGCAGCTTCATGTAATCAACTATTTTATAAGCCGGGCCACGCTGCGACGGGAATTTGCTATCCCACTCCTGTTCGGCCATATACTGGCAAAAAGTATTTAAACCCTCATCCATCCATGTCCACTGGCGCTCATCTGAATTCACGATCATCGGGAAAAAGTTATGCCCAACTTCATGAATAATTACACCAATCATGCCGTTCTTGGTGGCTTCGCTATAGGTGCCATCTTTTTCGGCGCGGCCATAGTTAAAGCAGATCATCGGGTACTCCATACCGTTTGATGCCTCAACAGAAATAGCTACCGGATATGGATAAGGGAATGTATGTTTTGAATAAGTTTTAATGGTATGAGCCACCACCTTGGTTGAATATTTACGGTATAGCGGATAAGCCTCCGGGCCATAGTAAGACATGGCCATTACTTTTTTGCCACCGTCTATCTGGGTGCTCATAGCGTCCCAAACTATACGACGTGATGATACCCAGGCAAAATCACGTACATTCTCTGCGTGAAACATCCAGGTTTTGCGGGCAGTAGCATGATTTTTCATACTTTGCTTCACCTCATCAAGGGTAACTATCTCTTGTGGGGTAGTTGCAGATTGTGCAGCATTCCAGCGTTTAAGCTGAGCCGCGCTTAAAGTTTGCGCATAGTTTGAACATTGGCCGGTAGCGCCAACCACATGATCGGCAGGTACGTTCATGCTTACCTTAAAATCGCCAAAAGTTAGTGCAAACTCACCTCTGCCGGTAAATTGCTTGTTTTGCCAGCCCTGAAAATCGCTGTAAACGGCCATACGTGGGTACCATTGGGTCATGGTATACAGATAATTGCCATCTTCCGGGAAAAACTCATACCCACCTCGACCGCCAATAGTTAAGCGGTCAGATATATTATACCACCAGTTAATTTTAAACCTGAATTTTTGACCGGGCTGCAAAGTCGCGGGCAGCTCAATGCGCATCATGGTTTCATTAATGGTATATTTTAACGCGTTGCCATTGGCATCCTTAACACTCACAATATGATTACCCAGATCCAGATCATGTCCCATAATAGCCTGCAGCTGGCGCATGGTCATTTTGCTTTGCATTTTGCTTTCATCAAACTTGGCACTTTCAGCATCTTTTTTGTGCTGATTTTCGTCAAGCTGCAACCACAGGTAAGTAAGCGGATCGGGCGAGTTATTAGTATAGCTAATGGTTTCTGATCCATCTAAACGCTGCTTATCATCGTTTAGCGTGGCGCTGATATCATAATCGGCCTTTTGCTGCCAGTATTTTGGGCCCGGAGCTCCCGAAGCAGAACGGTACTCGTTTGGTGTAGAAACCATAGTACCCAATTGCTCAAACCTGTTACCGTGGTTTGAACCGGGATTATTGTCATACTGCGCAAAGGCGGCAGAGGTTAATAAAGTACAAGATAATAATGTAAGGTAAAATTTATTCATCTGAATTTTATGAGTAAAAAGCGCTCAATGCACATAATAAAAGCAATCCCAAATATAGCCGAAGAAAGGAACATTGTCCACTCGCGCTGGGCAACGCGGGCAAACTTTATAAGCAAATAAGAGATAAGTAACGCAGATATTACAATTAACACCTGCCCAAACTCCAAACCAATATTAAAAGCGAACAGCTGAGCCGTGATATTACTGCTGCTGCCCAGCAAACTTTTAAGATAATTTGAAAAGCCCATGCCATGTATCAGCCCGAAAAAAAGGGCCAATGTATAATTAAGGCGCATAGTGTTTTGGGTACGTTTTTTATTAAGCACATTAACCAAACTGGTGAATACTATAGTAACCGGTATCAGAAACTCAATAAGCGACGTATTAACATGCACCACATTTAAAACACTCAATGCCAGTGTTATAGAATGTCCGATAGTGAAAGCCGTAACCAATACCAGCACTTTGCGCCAGTCGGCAAGCAAATAGGTACCGCATAGTACAGTTACAAATAAAATATGATCATATCCCTCCCAATTACAGATGTGCTGCCAGCCTAACTGGAAGTACAAAGAAAACTCGTCCATGCAGTATAATTCGTGTTTGCGAATAAAAATAGCGTTTTTTGTGTAAAAAAAAATCATTTAACGCAATTATGTTGCAATTAATAATCATTAGCTGGCTAAGCTTTTTCCACCCGTTTTTTGTGAGCGTTACTGAAATAAACCACAACGCCCGCACACAATCTGTTGAGGTAAGCTGCCGCATATTTTATGATGATCTGGAACACACCCTCGAAAAGCAATACCATACCCGGGTTGATATTGTAAAACCTGCCGATAAAAATAAAGTAAACCAACTGCTAACAGATTACATTAAAAAGCACCTCATCATTAAAGCCGATGGCAAACCAATTGCGCTTAGTTATGTAGGTTATGAAATTCAGGAAGATGCGGCCTGGACCTATTTTGAGGCAAAAGGCATCAGCAAGGTAAAAAAGCTGGAAGTTCATGACGATCTGCTTTTTACAGAACACCCCGAACAGATCAATATGCTACACGTAACCGTTGGTGGCCTGCGCAAAAGTACCAAACTTGATAACCCGGAAAGCGATGCCGCTTTTGAGTTTTAGCGCTGCTCACCTTTCTTTAATATCCCTTTATCAACACTGCCATCTATCAATGCTTTGGCGAAATCCCAGAGTGTTTTTGAGCCTTGCTGAATGATACTTTTTTTCTGAATCACCTGCTCATATTTCACGTTGTGCTCCTGCCAGGTTCCGCCATTATTAGATACATTTTGCAGCAAGGGCTCCAGCCTATCCATTGATCGGGCAAATTTAGCTTCGGCCGTTTCACCAGCCTCAAACTCTTCCCATATGGCTATCAGCTCGGTTGCCTGTTCAGCGGGCAGTAAGCCAAATATACGCTCGGCGGCTTTGCGTTCGGCTTCAGAGTTTGAGTGATTTAATACCGTATCATAAAGAAAAATATCGCCTGCATCAATTTCAACCACATCATGAATCAGCAGCATTTTTACTACCTTCAAAGTATCAACGGGTTCGTTGGCATGCTGAGCCAATATAACGGCCATTACCGCTAAATGCCAGCTATGCTCGGCATCATTTTCGTTTCGGTCACTATTAAAAAGGCGGGTTTTTCTTTGGATGTATTTTACCTTATCAATTTCGTGGATAAAGGCTATTTGTTGTTGAAGATGCTCAAAATTCATATTTGTTATGTTTAAGCATTGCAAATATAGTATTTATATCAACTGCGATCTGAAAATTGCTTTTAAAACAGGAGGCACCTACGGAGCCGTTAAAATAGGTTATACCCTCTATAAACAGTTTGCTCCTCTGGAGCTATAAATGCTTTCAATCTCCAGGCTCCAGCGGAGCCACGTGTTTATAGCTTAAAACATTTCACAAATGGCTCCGTAGGAGCCTCCTAATCATCACAAAGATTAAAACGATTTCCCTGAATCCAGACAGAAGCATCATCTTTTGTCTTTTGTCCGTTATCTATCGTCCAAAACTCAAAAAGCTTATTTATATTAATTATGAACATGATTTAGCTGCTTATTTCACAAAAAATCATTGTAACTTGGATGCGTAAAAGTTAATTTTTTTCTGAATAATTACCGTTCACCTATGACTGTATTAGAAAACGAGTTTCTTAAAGTAGCTATCGATTTAAAGGGCGCTCAACTTAGCTCATTTTATAACAAAAAAACCGGTGTTGAACACCTTTGGCAAGCCAATCCTGATGTTTGGCCCTGGCACTCCCCTAACCTTTTCCCGGTTGTGGGCGGACTGATCAATAACCAGTTAATGGTTGATGGCCAGACCTACGAAATGGGCCGGCACGGCTTTGCAAGGACATCTGAATTTATTTTGCTGGAAGCCGATGAAGTATCGGCCAGTTTCTCGCTCCCACACAGCGAAAACACATTAAAGGTATATCCTTATAAATTTGATTACCAGGTTTTATATATGCTGATCGATAATTCGCTGCGTATAACCCACAAGGTGATCAATCTGGATAAAAAAACCATATACTTTTCTGTTGGAGCCCATCCGGCATTTAACATTCCTTTTTTCAAAGGCGAAAGTTATGATGATTATTACCTGGAATTTGAAACAGACGAGCATTTAGAAGCCAACCTGCTATCGGCTGATGGCTTTTTTACCGGCGAAACAAACACCGTACCTACCCCCGGTAATAAACTATATTTAACACGCCACCTGTTTGATGCCGACGCGCTTGTTTTTAAACAACTAAACTCCCGGATGATCAGCATCAAAAGCAAAAAGCATGATCAATCCATATCGGTTGAGTTCCCGCATTATAACTATCTGGGCTTGTGGGCCAAACCCGGTGCCGACTTTGTATGTATTGAACCCTGGCTTGGCTGCGCTGATACCGAAAACCACCAGGTAAACATCAATAAAAAAGAGGCCATACAATCATTGCATGCCGGGCATGTTTTTGAGGCTCCTTATTTTATAAGCCTGTAAGTGACACTTTTTTGTAAAATATTGTGCAGTAACAAAACATTTTAATCGGTTTTTTATTTACAATAATTAAACACATATTTAAAACAATACTTATTTAACTTATTAGCTATGAAAAAGAAAATCTATCTTATCGCTCTTACCATGTTACTCTCCATTGGCGCATTCAACAGCTATGCTTCTACAGCTACTGACGGCGCTTTAACTATATTGAGCAAAGAGCAAATAGCCAGCATGACCACCGAGCAGAAACAAGCCCGCGTGGAAGAAATTAAAGCAAGAGTGAACGAAATAAAAGCGATGGACAAATCTGAACTTACCAGAGAGGATAAGAAAGAATTACGTCACGAGCTTAAAGGTCTTAAACACGAAGCAAACGCTTTAGGCGGCGGCGGTATCTACCTTTCGGTGGGCGCTATTATCATTATCATTTTAGTACTGATCCTGATATTATAATCAACACGATATCAATAAAAAGCCTCCCGATATATCATCAGGAGGCTTTTTTATGTTTAGAACAACCCTAACTGCCCTTTATCATCCATTTCAATATCATCGGGGTTGGTTATTTCAAAGTCAACTTTTTTATGAGGCTCCTGAGCTTGGGGCTCCGGTTTAATTTCCAATTTAGGTGTTTGAGCCGATGGCTGCGCTGCTGGTTGCTCCTGCTCTGCTTTCGGCGAAGGGGTTTCCTCAGCTAACTCATCAACCTGTTCATGAGCATCATTTTCCTCATTCAATTCTGTTTCCGGCTCTTCCGAGTCAATTGCCTCTTCGGGGCTTTCACCTGCTGATATCAGCTCAACTGATTTTACCGGAAATTGCGATAAGCGGTTACCCATCGCTTTCATGCCTTTCACATCAATCAAATCGGCCAGGTTTAGCTCTACTGTTTCGGGGGTTTGATCTTTGCCTTTTAGTTGTACTACACTTACAAGCGGGGCTGTTTTACTCAGTAATATCAGTTTTGAGCCAGGTTCTTCGCTAATAATACTTACCTGTTTACCCAATACAATGTTTTCAAACGTGAAACGCTTTACCAGATAATTTTTTGATTTGCCGTCCAGGTGAATAACTGAGTAAACCTTTTTAGGGTCGTACTTTTCTATCAGCATCATTTTATCATCAAAATGATTGTTCAGGTCAAAACTGGTCAACTCATATATACCATTACTCATAACGGTAAGTATACGGTCATCACCATCAAATTCGCCCAGGTATTTGCCCCGGCTGTCGGCGTTCAGGCGTTTTAAAATATCGTCGTACCAGATTTTGCGGCCGGCCAGGGTAGATACACCCTTGGTTTTAAGTATTATTTTTTTAACCGGATACTTGGTGATGATATTCCCCATTGATCCGCGGCCTTTAATAGCTATAGATGCAAAATCCTCATCAAACTGCAGTTTTTTGAGTTTGGAATGTGGTTTAAGCTGTACATTAACCACCTCGGCCTCGCCATTAGGATTTGCCGAAAAATAAAGCACCTTAGTACCCTTGGTTCCTTTGGTAAGGTCATATTCCTTATCGCGGGTTACGCCAACAACGGAAAAACGTTTAATATAGCTGATGCCGCTGGCGCCATCCTTATATATCATGTTGTAAACCGTACGCTCATCATTCTTTTTAAATACGGCTACATGGATAATCTCTTTACCCACAAAAACTTTGTCCTGTACCTTGGTAATAATGCAGCGTCCATCTGCCCGGAAAACGATGATCTCGTCAATATCAGAGCAATCACCTACAAACTCATCCTTTTTAAGGCCCGAACCTATAAAACCATCTTCGCGGTTAACGTATAGTTTTACGTTGGCCAGGGCAACCTGGGCAGCCTCTACCTTATCAAAGGTGCGCAGTTCGGTTTTACGTCCACGATCTTTACCATATTTTTCCTTTAGTTTTTCAAACCAGGCAATGGCATAATCGGTAAGGTGTTTCAGGTGATGTTTAACCTGTTTTATTTCATTTTCAAGCGTTTTCATGAGCTCATCCGCTTTTTTAACATCAAAGCGGGTGATGCTGCTCATAGGCTTGTCAATCAGTTTCTTATAATCCTCAGGCAATATCTCCCTGTAAAACTGCGAAAAGAAAGGTTCAAATAACCGGTTTAATACTTCCAGTACAGTTTCAAAATTTCCGGAGCTTTCATAGTCAGGATGTTTATACATGCCCTCCTGAATAAATATTTTAAGCAACGAGCTAAAAAATATCTTCTCCATCAGCTCTTTCAGCCTGATCTCCAGCTCCTGCTTAAGCAGATCTTTGGTGAAAAAGGTGCTTTCGGTAAGCATGTCATTCACGCTCATGAAGCGTGGCTTATCATCCTGAATAACACAGGTATTGGGCGATATGGAAACCTCGCAATCGGTAAAGGCGTACAGCGCGTCGATAGTTACATCGGGCGATATACCGGGTGCCAGGTGAATAATGATCTCGACGTTTTGCGCGGTATTATCCTCAATCTTTTTGATCTTGATTTTGCCTTTATCATTGGCAGATATCACACTATCAATCAAACTACCTGTAGTGGTCGAAAATGGGATCTCGGTAATAGCCAGCGTTTTTTTATCACGCTCCACAATTTTGGCCCGCACCCTCACCTTGCCCCCGCGCTGACCTTCGTTATACATCGAAGTATCGGCCATGCCTCCAGTCGGGAAATCGGGCATCAGATTTGGTCGCTCACCTTTTAATACAGCTACGGATGCATCAAGCAGTTCAATAAAATTATGTGGTAATATTTTGGTGGCCAAGCCTACCGCAATACCTTCGGCTCCCTGGGCCAGCAGCAAAGGGAATTTTACAGGCAGTGTAATAGGCTCCTTGTTACGGCCATCATAACTGGCCTGCCAAACGGTAGTATCGGGATTAAAAACAAC
>NZ_JBCECK010000144.1:0-12307 GCF_039207105.1 Mucilaginibacter sp. | reverse complement strand
TTTTTTATATTGATCAAGTAAATTCATGTAGCTACTTACTATTCAAATATCGTTTAAGATTAGAAATTGTTTTAATATTTAAACCCTTAGCTTGTTGTTCTCTCATCATTAAAGCATAGGCATTGTTAAAACCAATTGGTTTTAGCCATTTTAGCTGATACCTGGTTTTAAATTCACGCTGTACATAATTGTAAGTGCTATCCTTATTTTGAGTAACCTCGTTTATTGTTTTCGACGAAGCCTGCAGTATAGCCAGCAGACCGGTGCCTGTGTATTCCGGGTAAAAATCAATCTGATCATTGGTTAAGGCATCAAAACAAATTTTAGTACCGCCTAAACCTGTTTTAGTTGATACCTCATAATTGGTATAGCCCCTGATCAGCATGCTGTACATGTTGGCCAGTATGTATTGCTCTCCAAATATTTTAGAGCCAATACGTACAATACCTGCATTGCTATTGTTTTGAGCTGGTTTCCAGAGTTTATGGTTTACTAAAAAATCTTTGGCTACCCGTTCCGGGCTTTGGTGAAGATAATCAGTCCGGTAGTTTAAATCTGTCATTACCGAATCATTTATTTTACCGGCCAGCAGGTTTAAGGTTTTTTCAAGCTCCGGAAATTTTCTGAGCGCGTCTTCGCGTACAACAGGTGCTGCATAGTATGGTGGAAAAATACCTTTGTCATCTACCAATACAACAAGTCCGTAGGCTTTTAGGCGGCCATCGGTTGAGTAGCCGCTAATTACATCCAATTGTTTTTCATAGGCGGCTTTATACATTACAGCGTCGCTGATCACAATGGTATGTATTTTTAAGCCATACTTACTCTCCAGACCCAGATTTCCATCCTGCCTACCCATAAATTCAGGTGTAAAGCCAGCAGTGAGTTTACCACCGTAAGCGTTAGGGACAAAATAAAGTGATGATAATAATAGCAACAAAGCGGGCATAGCGTACGTACCTGCTTTTATTTTCTTAAAGTTGAGTCTTTGTACCCTTGATAGTAGAAAATCGAAAATAACGGCTAATAAAGCGGCAGGGATAGCACCGGCCAGTATCATGTTGGTATTATTGAGTGATATGCCACCAAAAATAAATTCGCCTAAGCCACCAGCGGCAATGTAGGAGGCCAATGTTGCAACGCCCACATTAATTACTGTAGCGGTGCGGATACCGGCCAGTATAACCGGCATGGCTAAAGGAAGCTCTACCTTGAATAGTACTTGCCATTTGCTCATACCCATCGCAGTGGCAGCTTCTTTGACTGAGGCATCAACCCCGGTAATGCCGGTGTAGGTATTACGAATGATAGGCAATAATGCGTATAGTAATAAAGCTACTATGGCGGGTTTAGGGCCAATACCTAATACGGGTATCATAAAACCCAGTAACGCGATACTGGGGATGGTTTGCAGTATACCTGCCACACCTAAAACAGAGCCCGAAAGTTGTTGTTTACGTGCGATGAAAATTCCCAAAGGTAAACCAACAAGCACGGCTATAATAAGAGAAATAAAGGTAAGGCCAATGTGCTGCAAGGTTTGCACAGCCAGTTTATCAGCCTGTTGCTGCATAAACTCAAGCAGGGTTTGCTGATGCTCATTCATGCCTTTATATTTTTGTACCGATTAAAAGCCGACATGAGCTGTTCAAAATCAATGGTTTTTATTTCAGTTTTGCTTTTACTGATGCTGATGGTTTCGGCATTTGCATATCGGAAGCTTTCCAAAGCAGCCCAAAGGTCAATATCAGCTGATAAGGTAGTCTCGCCTGATTGCTTTTGATGATCAGGTAGTAAATTCCATAGATCGGCTAATTTAATGGCTTTAAACTCCAGGCTCAGCCGCTGGTCTTTTAAAAAGCTTTCCACAAACTCATTGGCCGGATTAAATAAAAGATCAGCAGGAGTGCCTGATTGCACAATTTTGCCTTTATCCATGAGGCATATCCGGTGGCCGAGTTCAAAAGCTTCCTGCACGTCATGCGTAACCATGATAATGGTTTTGCGGGTGAGTTCATCAAGGGCTTTAAATTCCTTGTGGATGTTGGCCCGGGTAACGTTATCAAGCGCCCCGAAGGGCTCGTCCATTAGTAAAACCGGAGGATCTGATACCAGCGCCCTGGCCAGGCCAATGCGCTGCTGCTGCCCGCCGCTGAGTTCATTGGGATACGCGTTCAGATAATCGGCGCTGAGATGGAGCTTTTCCATCAGTTCGGCGGTACGGCTCTCTGTTTTCTTACTATCCCATTTTAACAATTGCGGAACGATGGCAATATTTTCGGCCACGGTATAATGCGGAAAAAGACCATTGTTTTGCAAAACATAACCAATTTCGCGGCGTAAAGCCTCTGGTTGTTGGCTGGTAATGTTTTTACCATTGATAAAAATATTGCCACTGGTAGGTTCAATAAGCCGGTTGATCATTTTAAGCGTAGTGGTTTTGCCGCAGCCGCTGGTGCCCAGTAATATTAGATTTTCTTGTTCCTGAACCTCAAAAGAGATCGCATCAACCGCCTTAACTTTTTTAAACTGCTTGCTTACCTTATCAACCTTTATCATGAGCCGCGCTAATCCTCCAGGGTCATAAACAGGTTATTCAATGATTCTGAATATAGCGGGTGCGCAAAAACACAATACCTGATACGGTCATAAGTAATACCGCCCTCCATAGCCATTTGTAGCACGGTCATGATCTCGCCACCTTCAGGGCCCAGCACGGCAACGCCTAATATCTCTTTAGTTTTAGCATCAACAATAGCTTTCATAAAGCCCCGGGTGTCGCCGGTTTCAATAGCGCGGGCTACATGTGCCATAGGTAGTTTAGCTACCTTGTAATTCAGATTTTGGGCTTTAGCCTCGGTTTCGCTGATGCCTATGCGCCCCAACTGCGGGTCGGTGAACATACAGTAAGGTACCGGGCGATCATAAATGTTAAGGTTCTTATTTTCAATGAGGTTGCGGTAAACAATGGTATAATCGTTGTAGGAGATGTGGGTAAATGCCGGGCCTCCCTTTGCATCGCCAAGCGCGTAAATGCCGGTTGTAGTGGTTTCTAACTTGTCGCTCACCTGAATGTACCCATGATCATCGGTTTTTATACCTGCTTTTTGTAGGTTCAATGCAGCTGTTTGGGGTGTACGGCCAATGGCAACCAAAACGTGTGAGCAATTGATCTCCTGTTCCTGCCCGTCAACAATTACGGTGGCTGCTATTTTGCCATTGTCTTTCTTTCTGAATTTAGTAGCCTGTGCGTTGGTATGGATGATAATAGATTCCGCTTCCAGTATCGTTTGCATTTCGGCAGCAATATCTTCGTCTTCATGGCCTACTATCCGGGGGGATTTTTCCAATATGGTTACCTTGCTGCCAAAGCGGCGAAACATTTGTCCAAACTCCAAACCTATATAGTTGCCCCCCAATACCAATAAATGATCCGGCACATAATCCAGATCAAGTATGGTAGTGGAATCAAGGTACTTAATATCATGAAGGCCTTCAATATCGGGTATGGTAGGTAATGCTCCCGGATTAAGGAATATCAGGTCGGCCTGTAAAGTTTCTTTTCCGCCATCATTCAGGTTTACTTCAACGGTTTTATCGCTGGTAAAAGTTGCTTCGCCAAATAGTACCTCCAGGTTTGGTGTTTTTTCGGCAGCACGTAATCCCCCGTTCCTTGATTTAAGAACAATCTCGTCCTTTCGTTTTTTTATTTGCGGCATGTTAACTGAAAATCCTTCAACAGCCACGCCCAGATCGGCGCTTTTAGCTGCCATGTAAGCAGCCTTTGCCGATGCCACCATAGTTTTGGTAGGTGTGCAGCCATCATTTACGCAGGTGCCTCCGTAAAACCGTTTTTCGATAAGTACGGTTTTTTTACCGGCGCTGGCCAGTTTTTTGGCTAATGGGCCGCCCGCCTGGCCGGCACCAATCACTATGGCATCGTATGTTTTCATGGCTATTCGGTTATTTTAACGCCTTTCCAAAAGGCAACGTAATTGGTTATGTTGGTGGCGGCTTCTTTTGGCTGCGGATAGTACCAGGCGGCATCTTTATTTAGTTTGCCGTTAACGTTAAGATTGTAATAAGAAGCCAGACCTTTCCAGGGGCAGGTAGTATGTGTATCGGTAGTTTCCAGGTATTCGGCCTTTACGCTATCTTTTGGGAAATAGTGATTATTTTCAACTACGATGGTATCATTACTCTCGGCTATAACCTCGTCGTTCCAGATTGCTTTCATGGTGGTAAATTTATTTTATTTATAAAGATAGCTTTAACGCCGTTAGTTTTACAATGCAGTGCGGATGATTTTGTTTGAAAAGCTTTAAAATAGCCCGGAATCAACGATTTGAATTTTTTTTTAAAATTTATTTTTATTTTATCATTTAAGCTCTATCTTTGCAATCCCAAAACAAGGGAAAATAAATAAAAAAGGCCCGTTCGTCTAGGGGTTAGGACGTTAGATTTTCATTCTAGAAACAGGGGTTCGATTCCCCTACGGGCTACGGAAAACAATACCAAAAGGTGCTAAAACCCTGCAAATCAACAGATTGCAGGGTTTTTTGTTGGTGTCAATTCGGCATATTATGCATCAAAACGCAACAAAATGGTGCATAATTCGGTGCGTAACCAAGGGTAACGATACTATGCACCGAATTTGAACTAATCATTTGATTTTCAAGATGTTCAGCGAGTGAGCATCTTGATGTCAGCAGGCTACAAACTTACTTTTGTTTAACTTTTAAGCTTGTATTAATGAAAAGTAATTTCCATCTGCTTTTTTACATCAGAAAGCAAAAAAAACAAAGGCGGCGTGATGCCCATCTACATGCGTATTACAGTCAACGGAAAATGCGCGGATATGTCCGCAGGCGGTAATTGCGACCCAAACACCTGAAGTTGTCGCCCTTATCCTTCATCCCCAATGATACTAATTGTAATCCCAATATAATTTTTCTTGTAAAACTTGTATTTGCTGAACAGTGTTTAGTATAATTGCACCGATTATTAAATATGGGCGTAACAGAAAGGAAAGAACGGGAAAAAACAGAAATGAGGCAGTTGATCTTAGACGCTGCCTTGAAAATGTTTTTGGAAGTGGGATATGCGAAGACGTCAATTCGCAACATTGCTGATTCCATAGAGTATAGTCCAGGTACAATATACCTGTATTATAAAGATAAAGACGAACTATTGTACGGCGTTCAACATCAGGCGTATGCTAAATTGTTGGAGGTATTTCAAAAGAAGGCGAAAGACAAGAATCCGGCAAAAAGATTAAGGGAAATATGTCAGGCCTATATAGAGTTTGGATTAAAAAACCCGGGCTTATATGATTTGATGTTCATTATCAGATCTCCTATGAATGTAGATGAGACAATACATAAGACTAATGGTGGCAATTGCCTGGGCTACCTATCTCAGTGTGTAGCTGAATGTATTGAACAAAAGCTGATCAAATTTGAAGATGCTAAATCCTCAACATTGCAGGTTTGGAGTTTAGCACATGGATTGGTTTCATTGGACATAAGATGCCGTCTGAGGGTGATGATTCAAGATGAGAATGCTGTTTACGAAATGTTAGGAGCCACCATGAATAATTACCTGGATATGGTTATCAATAAATAACATTAAATACAATAGCGGTAACAACCGCTTTCTTTTTGAATCATTACTAAACAATGTTTATTAAATTAACGTCGATCATTTTTTTCATTCACTACATAATCCAAAAGTAAAAAAATTTAAAGCAAAACTAAACAATGTTCATTATGTACCCAATGTTCAATAGAATTATAAAATTAACGTTTGCCTTTGCCATGCTATTGGTAAACGTGGCATTTGGACAAGCGCCGAGAACCCAATTGGATAACTATATCGATACTGCTTTTGCTCAAAATCAAACTTTGAAAGAAAAGCAATTCGATCTCGATAAGGCGCTATATGCTCTTAAAGAAGCAAAGAGCATGTATTTGCCAACCATTAGTTTTCTTGGCAGCTATTCCAAAGTGAATGGCGGCCGTACTATAGATGTACCCATTGGTGATCTGGTTAATCCGATTTATACAGCGCTTAACCAACTGACGAACTCGTCAAAATATCCGATGCTAAAAAATGAATCTTTTCTCTTAAACCCGGACAATTTTTATGATGCTAAGGTTCACACTTCACTTCCTCTGATTAACGCAGAAATCCGTTATAATCAGCTGATCAAAAAGAAGTTGATTAATGCTCAGCAAGCAGCCGTAAATGTGTATAAGCGTTCGCTTGTGAAGGACATTAAGAATGCTTATTACAAATATTTCCAAGCGCTTCAAACCGTGCAAACCTACCGGAGCACGTTAATCCTCATAAGAGAAAATATCCGACAAAATGAAAGTATGTTAAAAAACGGCATACGTAATTCGACGGCGCTACTTCGTTCTCAAACCGAAGAACAAAAAACCCTTTCGGCAATAGTTGAATCCAACTATACTGTGAAGAATGCAAAATCATATTTCAACTTTCTGCTTAATCGTCAGTTGAGGGATTCCATCATTTTGGACAACGGAAGCCTCACAATTTCCTCAACAGCCGATACTTCAAAAGGAATTACGAATCGGGAAGAGATTGCCCAGATCAAGTCTATGAGGGATGCTTATGACTTTGATTACAAACTACAAAAATCAGGTTTTATCCCCAAACTGAATACGTTCATCGACTTAGGTTCGCAAGGGTTTAACTTTAATGTGAATGATAAGACCCGATATTACTTCTGGGGTCTCAACCTGCAATGGGACATATTTACCGGCGGCCAGCGTAAGTATAAATCTTTACAGTCAAAAGCAAGTTACAATGCAGCGTCTGCTCAGTTAGAAACAACAAATTTATCATTAAGGCTGGAGCTTGACCAGTCCTATAATCAATACCAATCTGCTACTTCTTCACTTAAAAGTGCCCGTGCTCAATTTGCCTTTGCTCAAAAATATTACAGCGATCAGCACAAAGCCTACAAAGCTGGTGAATTGCTGTACATCGAATTGCTTGATGCCCAAAATCAATTAACAACAGCACGCCTCTTGGTCGCAGAGGATGAAGCTAATGTTCAAATCGCAGCAGCTGAACTGGAGCGAGATCAGGCTGCCTATCCTATTAACAATTAAAAAGATCATATAATGAAAAAATCATATCTCATTCTGGCAATTTTTGGTCCTCTTGTTTACAGTTGCACTGTACCTAAACCGGGGCCTAACAAAATCATTATCGCCGACGCTATTCCGGTAAAAGTCATCAAATTAAAGCAAGAAGCGTCAACAGTACCCATTTCGGTATCAGGCCGATTTACCACCGATAATGAAACCGAGTTGTCTTTCAAGACAAGCGGCATTATCAGCAGCATTTTGGTCAAGGAAGGTGACGCTATACATCAAGGGCAACTGTTAGCTACCTTGAATCCAACGGAAATCAATGCTCAATTGCAACAATCACAGTTGAATTCTGAAAAGGCTGAACGCGATTATCAGCGCATCCAGAATCTATATCGCGATAGCGTTGCCACGCTTGAGCAACTGCAAAACAGCAAGACTTCACTGCAATTGGCTCAACAACAATTAAACCTGGTGAAATTCAATCGCCAATACTCGGAAATCCACGCAATCCAGAACGGCTTCGTGTTGAAAAAGCTCGCCAATGCTGGTCAGCAAGTTGGCGGGGGCAGTCCGATACTGGAAGTAAACGGTACACAGCATGCAGATTGGATTTTACGCGTGGGTATTAGTGACGTAGAATGGGCGGCTATTAAAATGGGCTATAAAGCTAAAATTGAATCTACTGCTATTCCGGGCCAATCTTTTGAAGGAATGGTAACCCGCAAATCGGAAGGTGTTGACGCGACATCGGGTACCTTCACTGCTGATATTACAATGTCAGGCAACGTACCCCGTTCAATTGCGTCAGGAATGTTCGGTAAGGCATCTATCAGCATCCCTTCAACCGCTAAAACAAATTCAAACTGGCGTGTACCATACGAAGCGCTTTTGGATGGAGACAGTAATATCGGTTATGTTTTCGTAACCGACAACAACAAAACTGCCCATAAGGTAAAAGTTCAGATAGGCGGTATAGAAAAGGACGTTGCAATTATCACCAGCGGCTTAGAAAATGCAAAAGGCCTTATCGTTTCGGGATCTGCTTATCTAACCGATAACAGCCCCATCATTTTACAATCTACTGTAAACTCAAACAAATGAAAATCTCAGAATATGCTGTAAAAAACAGCCAGTTTACGCTGGTCATATTTATTATGATCATCGTGTTGGGTTTAACAACCATGCTTGGCATGCCCCGTTCTGAAGACCCTGAAATGCATCCGCCGACATTCCTGATTATAGTTACCTATCCGGGAACAAACACGAAAGATATAGAAGATCAGGTGGTCACACCGCTTGAAAAGACGATATCAGGCTTGGACGATATTAAACGAATCCGAACTACAATAGCTAATGGTGTTGCTGCGATTAGGGTTGAATACAAGTATAGTTCCGATATAGACTCGAAATATCAGGAGATTGTCCGCGAAGTGAATAATAAACGTAGCGAACTTCCGCAGGAAATATCCAATATAGAGGTACAAAAGCAGCAACCAACTGATGTGAATGTAATGCAGGTTGCGCTTATATCTGAAAATGCTGCACGCAGTAGGTTGCAATATTATGCCGAAAAGCTTCAAGATGAACTCGAAAAAGTTCCCTCGCTGAAAAAGGTCTACATTAACGGATTACCTGATCAGCAGGTACGTGTTGAATTAGACCTGGAGAAGATGGCCCAAATGCATATCCCGATTTCAGAGGTTGCCAACAAATTACGTGGCGAAATGGCAAGTATCCCTGGTGGTAGTATTGATGCAGGCCGCCAGACTTTTAATATAAAAGCTAACGATTTCCGTACACTTGATGCGGTAAACAACACAATAGTTTATGCAGATGCGGGAAAAACAGTATCGTTAAAAGATATTGCCAAAGTTCATTATGGTTATGGAGAGGAAAAAGACATAACAAGACTCAATGGTCATCGCTGCGTATTCGTAACCGCCGCTCAAAAAGATGGCGAAAACATCAGCCAGACACAGGTTGCTTTTAAAAAGGTATTGGGTAATTTCCAAAAGATCGTACCTGCCAATATTGCTCTTGTACAAAATTTTGACCAGGCTGATAATGTAAACAGGAGACTCGACGGATTAGGCCATGATTTCGTGATCGCTATTTTATTAGTGGCGTTAACGCTTCTGCCGTTAGGCATACGCCCCGCCATCATCGTTATGATCTCAATTCCCTTGTCTTTGGGTATCGGAATTGTATTACTCAATCTTTTTGGTTTCAATTTAAATCAGTTAAGCATTGTTGGTTTAGTTGTGGCTCTCGGTCTGCTGGTTGACGATAGTATTGTTGTCGTTGAGAACATAGAACGATGGATGCTTGAAGGACACTCCCGACTCAAAGCTACCCTTAAAGCTACCGGACAGATCGGAACAGCAGTTATCGGATGTACTATTGTCTTGATCATAGCCTTTATGCCACTCGTTTTTTTACCAGAGAGTTCGGGTGATTTCATCAGGTGTTTGCCTGTGGCAGTTATTTTTTGCGTGTTTGCCTCAATGCTCGTATCGCTGACAATCATACCTTTCCTGTCAAGCCGCCTGTTAAAGGAACACCTGGGCAATCCGGAAGGTAATTTCCTGATGCGTGGTTTGAAGAAAATCATACATGGTAGCTATGCCAGACTTTTGGACAAAGCATTGAAGCGTCCATTTATTACTATCAGTGTTGCCGTAGTGCTTTTTATTGCGGCAATCAAATTATTTGGTATCATCGGTTTTAGTATTTTTCCGGCATCGGAAAAACCGCAGTTCCTCATCAATATCACCACGCCTAATCAATCTAACTTGCCTTACACTGATACTGTGACAAGACAGATCGAAGCGGAACTGAAGCATGAACCCCATATAAAATATTTTGCTACAAATGTGGGCAAGGGTAATCCGAGGATATATTATAACGTTGTTCCCGAGAATGATCGCAGCGACTATGCGCAGCTATTCATCCAATTATATGAGGACACCAAGCCTGCCGATAAACTTGCGCTAATTCAGAGACTTCAAAACAAATGGGCTTTCTATCCTGGTGCAAAGATTGAAGTCAAAAACTTTGAGCAAGGCCCTCCGGTGATTGCTCCGGTGGAAGTTCGCCTGTTCGGTGATAACCTGGATACATTACGGAAACTCTCGCTGAACGTTGAACAAATACTGCACGCGACAGCCGGAACGATGTATATCAACAATCCTGTTAGTCTGCTTAAAAGTGATATGCGCGTGGATGTGAATAAGGAAAAAGCTGAACAGTTGGGCGTATCTGCAATGAATATCGATCAAACAGTGAGGTTGGCCGTGACTGGACTTAATATCGGGAACTTTCATAACAACGATAACAAATATGGCTATTCGCTTTTGATGACGCGTTCTAAAGGTGGAAGACCAAACCTGGATGCCTTTAACAATCTTTATGTGAACACTGAGCAAGGCAACGCTGTACCGCTCAAACAAGTTGCAGACCTACGCTTAGAATCTTCTCCCTCGATTATTACCCATCAGGAAAAGCAGCGCGTGGTATCAGTTATGGCCTTTGTCCGAAAGGATTTCTTAGCCAGCCGCGTCATTGAGGATGTCATTGGCAAAATGGATAAGATGAAACTTCCTGCTGGATATAGTTATGAAATGGGTGGTCAGGTTGAAGAACAAAACAACTCGTTCGGTGGATTTTTAAGCATTGTCTTTGTGACTCTATTCATGTTCATCGCTGTACTCGTATTGATCTTTAAGACTTTCAAAAGTACACTCATCATACTTTCCGTTATCCCTTTGGGTATCGTTGGGGCGGCAACAGCGCTGTGGGTGACTGGAAACACGTTGTCATTTATCGCCGTCATAGGTTTAATTGCACTTGCAGGTATCGAAGTTAAAAATACGATTCTGCTGGTGGATTTCACTAATCAACTAAGGCGCCAGGGCAAAGGATTGCAAGAGGCGATCAGGGAGGCTGGCGAAGTCCGTTTTCTTCCGATTGTCTTAACCTCACTAACAGCTATCGGTGGTCTGATTCCGATTGCCATTTCTACGAATCCACTTATTTCACCTTTGGCAATCGTTTTAATCGGTGGCTTGATCAGTTCAACGTTACTATCGCGAATTGTTACGCCGATCATTTATGAACTAATTCCGCCAGCTATAAAACCTGAGACTGCTGACGCTGGAGAAGTAGAAATATCGAAGCTTACCCATCAATAAAATAAATTAATAACATCTAAAAAAAAGATAGGTGATACTATTTTTTTAAATGAAACTAGACTGTTAGTCCGGTTTTCAGAATTGCTAAAACTAAAATCACTTAAAGAAAAAACAAAATGAAAGCAATTAAAGAAAGCAACAAGGGTATTAGTACAATTCTAGCCTTTGCCCTCATTCCTTTGTCGGGGTTCGCCACCGACATTTACATTCCGTCGCTACCAACAATGGCCGGTGGCCTGCATGTGTCGTCACCGGCAGTACAATTGTCCTTGGTGTTATTTTTCATCAGCTCGGGTATCAGCCAATTGTTCACTGGCGCTATACTCGATAGTTTCGGGCGCTATTGGGCCAGCCTGATCGCGCTGGTCGTGTTTGCCTTCGCCAGTTTTGCCATCACGTTCTTCCCCAATATTTACGTGCTTTATGCAATGCGGGTGGTTCAGGGAATTACCATCTCACTGATCGTGGTAGGTAAGCGAGCCTTTTTTGTAGATATGTATTCCGGTGAAAAACTCAAACACTATACTAGCCTGTTCGTGATCATCTGGTCTGCAGCGCCGATCCTGGCACCGTTCATCGGCGGTTACCTGCAGAGTATATTTGGCTGGCAATCCAATTTTTATTTCCTGGGTATCCTTGCTGTTGTATTCTTTATGCTGGAACTTATTTTCAGCGGAGAGTCGCTCAAACATTTCCATCCCTTTAAGGCCAAACCTATCCTGGAGGTTTACAGGAATATGTTATCGACCCGTGATTTCGCATCGGGGCTGATGATCCTGGGCACCTGCTATAGTCTGGTGGTGATGTACGGTATGGCTAGTCCCTTTATCATCGAAAGCGTGTTTCATTTCTCACCGGTAACTACCGGTTACAGCTCCCTGTTATCCGGCGCATCGATCATGCTCGGAGGCACCATTGCAAAGGCACTGATCAAAGTGCCGGTACCTAAAAAAGTACCCGTTGCCATCCTGTTGATGGGTGTTTTTTCCGCAC
>NZ_JBCECK010000143.1:0-12553 GCF_039207105.1 Mucilaginibacter sp. | reverse complement strand
CTGTCTGCCTTTACTTTACCGGTTATCAGGTCGCTGAATTTTTTAATGCCTTCCTTTTTGGGGGCACCCACGGTGGCTGTAGCGGTGGTTCCGGCAGGGCCAGATGAGGTTTTAAGTGTCAGGGTTTGGTTTGCCGCCTGTTTTTTTGTAGCGCATGAACTGCCCAAAACAGCAAGCAAGCACGCAGCACCGTATAAATAGTGGCCTGCCAAAAATTTATGTTTCATTAATGAGAAGAGTTTGAAGCGTAAACTTAATAAAATCCCGGCTTTTTATAATGATATATAACAGAGCTGGTGATAGCCGCATATTATATGCGCCGCTTTAAGGTGAGCACTACTTTATCAAGTCTTTTATCGTGGTAAACATCTAACAAGAGGCTGCGGTCATTTTTTGATTTAAAGAGATCGTCAATTTCCTCAAGGGTCATTTTTGAAACAGGTTTAAAGTTGATGGATACAATTTCATCGTCAGCTTCCAGACCCACCTCATCTCCAGCCGATCCGGGTTCAACCCGGTTAATCACGATGCGATCAAAATTATTGCCGGCGGCGTAATACTCCAGCCCGCTCATGTCATGTTCAAAAGGTTCACGATAGTTAGATGCTGGTTTTAAATACATCATATTATGCGCATAATCCAGAATAACGGAAAAGCGTTTCAGGGTACCGATACCCAGGTTGCCGTCACGTTCAACAGATAAGCCCGTTTGATTATTATTGGCATCAGGGAAAGAGGCTATAACATCCTTCACTTTAAACTTGCCCAGTTCAAGCGCCGCTATGCGGCCTAAATATCCATTTATGGGGCCATTTAATCCAATACCCAGGTTTGCCGAAGCAATAAATTTTTGTGGCAGGCCATAACGCTTCACAATATTTTCAAGCGAGATGGGGTGACCAGCACCAAGGTCAATAATGAGTTTGGTTTTTATATTTTCGCCGCTTTGCAGCGTTACCCAGGCCTGCACATAAGGTTTTCGGTCTTCAATGGTAATGGGGATGTGTACACCCTTCCTGAAAACTTTAACATCTTTAGGGCGCCAAACAGTTAAGAGAGTATCTACCGTGTTTATTTTAACTGCCAGGTTATTAAAAAACTCATACCCGAGCAAACCGTGAATAGGCATACCCGCATAGCCGGATAAACTGAACAGGTCTTTTTTGAGTATGGCCGCGGCTACATCATAGCTTTTTAATCCCGGTATTTCAACATCCAGCGGTGAGGTAACATAGGCTTCCGCGTCTTCCCCCTCGCCCAGTCCAGGAATTTTTAAAGTACGTTTATTAGGAATATAAATAGAATCGGCTAATTTGGGATCGGTTATGATCATGAGGCCAACGCCGGTATCCAATATAAAGTTATAGGGCCCTTTGTGGTTAATGTTTAACTTGATAACCATAAGGCTGCGCACCAGGTGAAATGGAAGTGTTACTTTTTTTTTGTGCGGGTCGAGATCAAAGTATTGAGCTCTGGCGGTTAAAAAGCAAAACGAAAGTAAACATACCAGCCACAATGCCCGGGATTGCCTTAACTGAATGAATAACTTAAGTAACAAGAGATTATAGTTGGTATATTAAATTTACAACAATAATTGGTTAAACTGAATATTTTTATGCTAAAATCAACTTTTGTATTTCTGGTAATTATTGGCTCTTTATTGGTTAGTAATGATACCGTTTATGGCGGGTCGATTAAAAAACGGAAAGTAAAAAAGCAGTTTAAACACTCGCAAATAATGAACGATCATTTTACCGGGTTTGCCTTGTATGACCTGGACGATAAAAAAATGATATATGAATTAAATGCCGATAAATATTTTACGCCGGCATCAAATACCAAACTGTTTACCTTTTATACCTGCCTTAAAATGTTGGGCGATTCGGTACCTGCACTACGTTATGAAGCACGTCATGATTCGCTGATATTCTGGGGTACCGGCGATCCTTCCTTTCTGCATAGTGACCTAAAAGGTATAAATGCTTACAGCTTTTTACAGCATAGTAATAAAACATTGTACTACTCGGCCACGGGCTATGGAGGTGATTTTTTTGGATCGGGCTGGGCCTGGGACGATTATGGCGATTATTACCAGGCCGAAATAAATGGCCTGCCACTGGAAGATAACGTAGCCCTCATTTATGCCGATCATGATGGTAACCTGCAGGTGAAACCTAATTATTTAAAACGGTTTTTAAGCCAGGATACCAGCTATCATCCGAAACGGTTTAACGTTAGGCGCGATTTTTTGAGCAATAAGTTTAGCTACCCTGTTATGGCCGTACCGGCTAATTTTAAGCAGGAAATACCCTGGAAAATCACTACCGAACTAACATGCGCCCTGCTGCAGGATACATTGAAAAAGCCAGTGTGGCCAATAAACCTTACATTAAGCAGCAATGCCGAAACCATATACAATGCCAATAGCGATTCTGTTTACCGCCGTATGCTGCAACCCAGTGATAACTTTATTGCCGAGCAACTACTGCTGGCATGCTCGTCAGTAAAGTTTAATACGCTAAATACCGACTCGGTGATCAATTATTCCAAAGCTCATTTTTTGAATGATCTGCCTGATGCGCCACAATGGGTGGATGGCTCGGGATTATCGCGGCGGAACCTTTTTACTCCCCGCAGCATTATTGCATTACTATGTAAAATTGAGGATGAGGTAAAAGACGACCAGCTTTTGCATAGCATGATGCCAGCCGGCGGTACAAAAGGCACCATCAGAACAGCATATAAAACGGATAACGGGCAGGTGTTTGTCTGGGCAAAAACAGGATCATTAAGTAATGTTTACAACCAGAGCGGTTACCTGGTTACCCGTAAGGGCAAACGGCTTGCCTTTTCGTTCATGAACAATGGTTTTACCCGCCCAACTAAAGAGATCAGGGATGAGATGGTCAGGATCATGACCTATATACATGAGGAGTTTTGAGGAGGAAATCAACCGGGCAAAATTGTCATTCTGAGCAATAGCGAAGAATCTATTAACCGATAGATCCTTCGTTCCTCAGGATGACAAAAGGGAAGAATAAAGCAATTTAATTTAACCTCTTTACCATTTGCTCTTCTACCAGCTTAAATACCTGTATGGGCTTTAGTGTACGCCAGCCCATATTGTCAAGCACACCGCCAAAGTTAATGTAGTAGTCGATGTTGTTACGTTTAAACTCGTCAATTACATGTTCGCGGAAGTTGATACCGGCAATCCAGCCATCTTCAATATCCTGAAACCATTCTTCATAGTACAGATCATCTGAGGAGTGAAAGTTGAGCACGTTCTCCCCTATCAGTATAAAATGATTAACGCCGCTGTCAATCATCAGTTCCAGCAGTTCACGCTTAAGCAGCATAATGTCATTATTAATGGCATCGTTCCACTCGCCTATAAACTCGATAATGGTGTAGCCTTTTTCGTAGTCGGCAAACAGTACTTTTAGGTACAGGGTGTTGGAGCCGAACGAGTCCCACTGTGGGTGCAACAGATAATTATAAACCTGCTTATCAAACTCAAACTCATTGTATTCAGTAGCATAAAAAGGCGAGTATTCATCTTCCGATGCTATATAATCGTCTCTCCAGCGGTAATATGGTTCAATTTCGTGCATAACGCTTATCAATTTCAAACATGCAAACTACGGCTGTGTAACTGTCTTTTTCAATCATTTGCACATCTGTAATTCGCACATCCGCACATCAAAAAATCATTTTTTATAGTTTTCCACAGCGCTTCTAACACTTCCGTGTTTTTTTAATAGCGCTTCGGCCTCATCTTCATTTAATCCGGTTTCTTCCATGACCATGCGGGCGCCGCGGTGAACCAATTTGTTGTTGCTTAGCTGCATATCAACCATTTTATTTCCTTTCACGCGACCCAGTTGTATCATTACACTGGTGCTTAGCATATTTAAAACCAGTTTTTGCGCCGTACCTGCCTTCATTCGGGTTGAGCCGGTCAAAAATTCAGGTCCGGTAACTACCTCAACCGGGTATTGTGCTTCGGCGGCAACGGGGCTGCCACTATTACAAACTATGCAGCCAGTTACAATATTATTTTGATTGGCAGTTTTTAAGCCACCAATAACATATGGCGTAGTGCCTGAAGCGGCAATACCTACCACCACATCTTTATCATTGATGTGAAACTCCTGCAGATCTTTCCAGGCCTGCTCGGCGTCATCTTCGGCAAACTCAACGGCTTTGCGTATGGCGCCATCGCCACCGGCAATAATGCCAACCACCATATCAAACGGAACACCAAATGTTGGGGGGCACTCAGAAGCATCAACAACACCTAAACGGCCGCTGGTGCCTGCACCAATGTAAAACAGCCTGCCCCCATCCTTCATGCGGGATGCGGTTATGGTTGCCAGTTGCTCAATTTGAGGCAATGCTTTTTTAACAGCAAGGGGTACTGTTTGGTCTTCCTTGTTAACGTTTTCAAGTATTTCAAGAACTGACAGCTGTTCTAAATTCTTATAGTGCGATTCCCTTTCTGTGGTGGTTTCCATTAAATCTTAAATAATTTATAACAAAATTCGGTAAAAAACATCAAATGCGGTGATGTCAATAAAAATTATTGGTAACGCATTGATTAACTTTGCTCACAGAAGATGAAAAAGACCGCGGGAGTTATTTTCAGGACAATGATCCTGGTGTTGTTAGGTATTGCTATCGGCTTGCTGATAGGCGACGGGAATTTTACTGACCGTAACCTGGGCTTTTCATTTTCTGGTAACGACAAAATTTCAAAGGTTTTGGAGCTGGTGGGCAACAATTATGTTGATAGTGTAAATGTGGATAGTATTGAAGGCGTATCGGTTAATAACCTGCTGCAGAACCTTGATCCACACTCGCTTTATTTGCCGCCACAGCAAGCACAATCTATTAATGAACGACTTGACGGAGGCTTTAATGGTATAGGTATTGAATACCAATTACTGCGCGATACGCTGATCATAACGCAGGTATACGAAGGAGGCCCGGCGGCAAGGGCTGGTTTATTAGCAGGCAGCAAGGTGCTTACCGTGGATAGCAAAAAGTTTTCGGGAACCAAGCTTACCCCCGATAGAATAAACAATGTTTTCAGAGGACAAAAAGATGAGATTGTACTATTGGGTGTTGCCAGTGGCAACGGCATAAAAACTTTCACTATAAAACGCGGCCATGTTGATTTAAGTAGCATAAATGCCGCCTACATGGTTAATAACAATACAGGTTATATTAAAATAAGCAAGTTTGCATCAACTACAGATACAGATTTCCGTAAAGCGCTGAAACGGCTTAAAACAGATGGCATGAGCCAACTGCTGCTTGATCTGAGAGGCAATGGCGGAGGGTACCTGAATGCGGCAACATCAATGGCCGATGAGTTTTTACGTAAAGACCAGCTGATTGTTTATACCAAAGGTGTACATGAACCCCGTACCGATTATTTTGCTACCGATTCTGGCGCATTTCAAAAAGGAAAAGTAACTGTGCTGATAGATGAGTATTCGGCATCGGCCAGTGAGATATTGGCCGGGGCCCTGCAGGATCTGGATAGGGCTACCATTGTAGGTCGCCGTTCATTTGGTAAAGGGTTGGTGCAACAGCAATTTCCGTTTGGTGATGGTTCGGCAGTAAACTTAACGGTGGCCAGATATTATACCCCGTCTGGGCGGTCTATCCAAAAATCATACAAAGGCGGATTGGAGAGCTACCGCAACGAGCTGGCATTGCGGATGCAAAAAGGCGAGCTGTTTTCTGAGCAAAACATCCGGAGCGATTCTGTTTTTAAAGGCGCATCGTTCCATACTCTTAACGGGCGCAAGGTTTTTAGCGGAGGAGGTATTATGCCCGATGTTTTTGTGCCGGCAGATACTACCCAAAACACAATGGTGATACAAAACCTGCTTGATCAGCAATTGTTTTCGGCCTACGTGATTGACAAAATGCAGCCTGTTTTAGACAAGTTTACAACCGATGATGATTTTATAAAGCATTACACTATAAGCGATGATGACTTTCATAACTTTATCCTGTACTCATCGCAGCAGTTGAAAGAAATGGATTCGCACGAGTTACTGATATCCCGTGAATATATCAAGAGTATTTTAAAGGCAAACGCGGCCCGCTTTAAATGGGGAGATAACGCCTTTTACCAGGTGATGAACAATAACGACGAAGCGTTTAAAAAGGCTGTTGCCACGATTAATTGATCTGCATAAAAAAAGAAACATCCGGATATGAAAAAAGCACCTAAACAGGTGCTTTTTTGTTTTTTATGCTTTTACTTTTGCCTGAACCACACCTGTACCGGTGCGCCAGAAAAATCAAAGTTCTCTCTTAATTTATTTTCGATGAAGCGGTAATATGGCTCCTTCACATACTGCGGTAAATTACAGAAGAACGCGAACATGGGCGACGAGCCTGCAATTTGAGTAATGTATTTAATTTTAACGTATTTGCCTTTAATTGATGGCGGCGGGTAAGCTTCAATAATAGGAAGCATTACCTCGTTCAGTTTGGAGGTTGATATTTTACGGGCACGGTTTTCATAAACCTGGTTGGCCACATCAATTACCTTTAATACACGTTGTTTTTCTGTAACGGAAGTAAATACGATCGGCACATCGGTAAATGGCGCTATTTTTTCGCGTATCTGCTCTTCAAAAACCTTAACGGTTTTGTTGTTCTTTTCAATCAAATCCCACTTGTTCACTACCACCATGATGCCTTTTTTATTTTTTTCGGCAAGGTGGAATATATTAATATCCTGCGATTCGATACCTTCAACAGCATCAATCATCAGGATGATCACGTCGGCTTCTTCCAAGGCTTTGATGGTACGCATCACCGAGTAAAACTCAATGTTTTCCTTTACCTTGGTTTTTTTACGCATCCCTGCAGTATCAATCAGCATAAAATCATGCCCGTACTGGTTATAATGGATGTGTATAGAATCACGGGTGGTACCTGCTATAGGGGTAACAATGTTACGATCTTTACCGATAAGGGCGTTGATGATAGATGATTTACCCACGTTTGGCCTGCCTACAATGGCATATTTAGGACGGGTATTTTCTTCCAGCACCACATCCTCAAAATGCTTTACTACTTCGTCCAACAATTCGCCGGTACCAGAACCTGTCATTGACGAAATACTGTAGATTTCGCCCAGACCAAGGCTGTAAAATACCATCGAATCGGCAACCTGGCTGTTATTATCAAGCTTGTTTACTACTACAAAAACAGGCTTGCTGCTTTTGCGCAGGCGAGATGCAATTTCATCGTCCAGATCGGTAATGCCGGTAGTAACATCAACAATAAATAAAATAACCGAAGCTTCTTCAATGGCAATATCAACCTGCTCGCGTATGGCGGCCTCAAAAACATCATCAGAGTTGGCTACATAACCACCGGTATCAATAACAGTGAATTGGTGGTTAAGCCACTCGGCTACGCCGTAATGCCTGTCGCGGGTTACACCGCTAAAGTCATCAACAATGGCTTTGCGGGTTTCGGTTAAGCGGTTATATAAGGTTGATTTGCCCACGTTGGGCCTGCCCACTATGGCTACTATGTTACTCATGGTTGTTAGATTTAAGAATCAAGAGACAAGAATCAAGACAAACTTATTTAAAGTCGGTCTATATTTTGCACTTTAATCCTTATTATATTGTTATTAATTTAACTCTTGTATCTTGATTCTTACCTCTCGGCTCTGTCAATTATTCGTATCCGAATTTTTTAAGGTAATTTTTTTTGCTGCGCCAGTCGGGGATCACTTTTACAAACATTTCCAGGAACACTTTTCTTTGGAAAAACTCTTCCATATCACGACGGGCGTAAGTGCCTACAATTTTAAGCATTTTGCCACCCTGGCCAATAATGATATTTTTTTGCGAATCGCGCTCTACGATAATTTCGGCGCTGATGCGGTGCAGGGTTTCGCCCTCAATAAAGGCGGCAACAATAACTTCGGCGCTGTAAGGGATCTCTTTTTTATATTGTTTAAGCAGCTGAGCGCGGATCATCTCTGACGCGAAAAAACGGTCGTTACGATCAGTTAGCGCATCTTTTTCATAATAAGCCGGGTGCTCAGGTAGGTTTTCAACCACAAAATCCATCACAGATTTAATGTTGTGCTCATGCAGGGCCGATATAGCAAAAACAACTTTGGGGTTTAGTTTTTCTTGCCAAAACTCTACTTTCTTTTTTACTGTCTCTTCGTCGCTTTGGTCAATTTTGTTAATGAGCACGGCAACGGGCGCTAATGAGCCTTCCAGTTTTTTTAACACGTCGGTTTCATCGTACTCTTCGTAAATATCGGTAACCAGCAAAATAAGGTCGGCATCAACAATAGAACCATCTACCTGGTGCATCATGCTTTCGTGCAGGGCGTAGTGTGGTTTGATGACGCCGGGAGTGTCCGAAAACACGATCTGGTAATCGTCCGTGTTCACAATACCCAAAATGCGGTGACGTGTAGTTTGCGCTTTTGGGGTAATTATGGACATTTTTTCGCCAACAAGGGCGTTCATAAGGGTTGATTTACCTGCGTTTGGTTTACCAATAATGCTTACAAAACCCGCCTTGTGACTCATATAAAAATAATTAAAAATATATTTGGACTGCAAAGAAACGAATTATATCTTTGCAGTCCAATTAAAACGGAGTGCAAATTGCATTTTTGATAATTGGGAGCAAACATTTCGGGGTTATGTCCGTTATGTATAATAACAAAACAGTGCGGGATGGAGCAGTTGGTAGCTCGTCGGGCTCATAACCCGAAGGTCGTAGGTTCGAGTCCTGCTCCCGCTACAGAGTAAAAGCCTCTTGGAGAAATCTGAGAGGCTTTTTTGCGTTTATTGATAACTACTTTTCCTAAAATGGCCAGTTTTATCAATGTGCCACTTTTCCTCCGATATTTCTTTTCCTTCCGGTGTTGGCGTATCACTTGTTGTATAAATATGTTGAAGTACAATTGTTAGATTTTTATTTATGGTTGAATGTCTATTCGCAAACCATGGGTAGTGCCTTCTGGGATCGGAAATCGCAATGTTAATTGCATCAATTACACTAAGATCATACTTTAGTGTCACCAATTTTATACCTTCTGAATCCGTGGAACTTAATTCAACGACAACAAACTCTGGTCTTTTAGCAATCAAATTCCATGCTCCTTTATAATTTTTTTCAACCAAATTAAAAGTCGAGTCTATTAAGTCATCATCAATGCTCCCACCACCAATATTTGTAGGGATTAATTTAACAGGGATGTTAAATAACCGCTTCTCTTTAAATTCAGACAGATTAATGGAATCGAAATCACGATTATAATCTTCAGATTTATAGGGAAATTTAATTGTGGGTAAGCTATCTAAGTGATTTACTAATTTTGCACTATCGGTGGGTGGCAAAGAGGATTTAACAGTGCTACTCTCAAGCTTGTTTTTTGCTTCAACATTTATTTCATCCTCACTAATTATTTTTTTACCGGTCTGTCTGCACGATGTCAAAATGAGTAATACGCAAATACAAATCGCAATCTGTTTCATTTGATAGGTTTAAGTATTACTAAAGCTAATTGATATTTGACAAATTGTGTAATTCTTAAACTAAATATTTCAACGGGAGTTCCGTAAAGCCCCTCACTACCGCAAGCGTCCCGCTTGTGGTAGCTTATTTCAATCTACGGACTCATCATACCACCGCAGTAAAATTTTAATGACAGTAAACCTTTTCCCTACTTCTGTCGTAGTTTTGATATAATATCGTTAAAAATCAAAACAATCTAGCCATGTTAAAGAAATATTATTGCTTATCGTTTTTAATCTTCGGCTTTTCGATATTGATAAGCCAATCTGGTTTTGCCCAAACAAAGATGTTGGCTAAAGGAGATAAAGCGCCTGTATTTAGCGCGCAAGCCAGCCTCGCAGGCAGCGAATTTAATTTTTCATTAAAAAAAGCGCTTGCTAAAGGGCCGGTTGTGGTTTACTTCTATCCTTCTGCTTATACCGGCGGTTGCGATGCAGAAGCACATGCCTTTGCCGAACAAAAGGATAAATTTACAGCTGCCGGAGCTACTATTATCGGCGTATCCGGAGATGATATTCAGCGACTGAATACATTTTCTGCCGATCCGAATTACTGTGCAGGCAAGTTCGCCGTCGCGTCAGATGCCGGAGGTAAAATTGCGCAAACGTACGGGCTGGTAATGTCCTCTCCGAAAATAGGAATGAAAGATGTACGCGGCATGGAGGTTAACCACGGCTTTATACCGCGAACTACTTACGTTATTGGTAAAGACGGTAAAGTTATAGCAGTCTTTTCATCAACAAACGATCACATTTCACCTACCGAACATGTTGATAAAGCATTGGCTATTGTAAAAGGAGCATAATTCATATTTAACGTCACTATTAAAAATAAAAGCCTCTAAGAAGAGGCTTTTTTGCGTTTGGAGATATTGAAGTGCCGTATAAATTTTTAATCTGTCATTTTTTAAGGCGTGTCTTAATTCCTTCAAGACCATTCTCTACACCGCCTTTGATCATTTTTCCATAGCCATCGTCATGCAAAAATTTGATATACACCAAAGCTGTTTCATAGTTTTTTGTTGCCTTTTCAAATTCTTGCAGATCCTCATAACCTTTGGCAATGTTCAGATAAAGTGAAGGGTAAGCTCCTTTAACACTATCGTCTTCGATTTCCAATGCCAGGTTTAGTGCTATTTCGTCCCAGGCCAGCTTATCAGCAATGCTTTTTTGATGCCGGGCAACATAATGAGCTGCAGTGAACTTTTCCATATTGTCGTTTGCTTGCTCCCATGCCTGGAGAAAGACTTTTGATGCTTCCTCATTTTTGCCCTCCCCCTCCAAATCCATTCCCTGGGCACAAAGTTTCACAATTACATTATCGGGGTCAAATTGCATAGTAAGCGTTTATTCAAAAATACTATTATGGAATGAGGTAAAAAAAATGAAAAGCTTAACATTCGTTTCCTTATTCACACGCATACACCATTGTCCCCGCCTCTTCCATTTCCTGAAAACCCGATTTGATATAGAAATCAAAAAGCGGTCGGCGTGTAAATAGCATAACCGTTTTAATGTCTATCTTTTTCATCTCCTCTTTTATAACAATGATCAGGCTGCGGCCTACTCCAGATCCTTGCGCGCTAACCTTTACAAACAGTTCTTTCAAAATAAAAATGTTGCCATTGTAATAGGGCTCCATATTTCCTATAGCGCAGCCAATTATCACACCATTACGACGAGCTACCCATCCCATAAAATTAGGGGTGCAGTAATAGCAGGTTAACAGGGCTTTTGCTGTTTCGGTGGTCCAGTTATCATTCCAGGGCTCTGCATTATATGCCGCCGGGTATATTTCAGCGCATTGTTCAAGTGTTTCAATCGCCTTTATGCTCTCTATTATCATGTTGTGCTCCATTTGATAAAATCTTTTGTTGGATGCACTTTAGTCGGGTTAATTCCAGGTTCCTTACAAAGGGTTTATGATTTAATTATCGTCCCCGAATTTTAAAAAGGAAAAAACGACTCACTATTTTGCACCGACGATGTTAAAGTAATAAATGACAAAATATTGGTGTACGATGAAAAGATCCGTCACTTTCCGCCCCGATTCTGTGAAAAAATAGTGGGCTATTTGTTGGCTGTCTAAAATAGGTTTTTAACACAATGTTAAAACTTTAGTGATCGGAGCAGAATTTTTTTGCCTATCATTACGGCATGCATCTACATGTTGGCTTCAAGGTTCTTGTTTTGGCTTCGCTATCATTTATGAAGCCTGAGCGTGCGGCTTTAGTTACCCGCCATAAAACAAAGAAAATTGTACGGGTGCATCATTCACATCATACAACACATAGCCTAAAGGTTATTGATACTGCAGCTTTAACAGGCTGCACCACTCCCGACGAATTGATAGTTTTTGCTAAAACGCTCAAAGGTATCCGATACCGCTATGGTTCCTCAAACCCGGAGCGGGGCTTTGATTGCTCGGGATTTGTCAACTATGTGTTTAATCATTTTGGTATAAGCATTCCCAGAAGTTCATCGGATTTTGCAGATGTTCAGGGCAAGCGTGATCTGAACGAAGCCAGATTTGGTGACCTGATACTATTTACCGGCACAAAAACACATAACCGCGGCCGGGCGGGCCACATAGGTATTATTATATCGCAACCTGGCGAGCCTATAACTTTTATACATTCCACATCAGGCGCTGCCAATGGCGTTACAGAAACTACCCTGAATGATTATTACATGGGCAGGTATATCAAAACCATCCGCCTGTTCCCTGAAAATGATGATTTACAAGATGAGCACCTTGCATCCGTGGCAGATACTACCCAAACCAGTAAGGGATCACTTTAGGAATAGAATAACCTATTTTTTGTTTTTATTAAGTAAAAAGGCTGCTTTTGCCTTTAGGTGCTAATTATATATTCGCCGGTTACCAAAACTTATTATACATTTGCGCCATCAAAACAGTGCGGGATGGAGCAGTTGGTAGCTCGTCGGGCTCATAACCCGAAGGT
>NZ_JBCECK010000142.1:0-12748 GCF_039207105.1 Mucilaginibacter sp. | reverse complement strand
TTTACCTTTCCTCCAAATTATTTCTACCTAATTATCCCCCTTTTCATCAATCTTACTGAAAATCAATTACTAAATTTTATCTAAACATAATTACAACTCCTATTATATCCCAAATCCCTGCATCTTATACTCGAATTGTTATAAAATTCCTGACCCATCCTGAGATTCTTTATTTCAACCTATATCTATATAGACTACATTATAGTCATATAACCTCCATTAATATACATTATATAGTAGCTTTAAGCAGCTTCCAACAATCAGCCTTTCCTATATACTATATATACCGAACGATACGCCAGTGATATTTTTAACATTCGCAGTAGATATACTATGTAAGCAGTGTATCTTTATAATCTCCAAATTGTGAATAGTTAAAAGATGTTAAATACTCCTTTATATATAAGCGGAGCCAAAAGCGCGTTATATATTAGCCGATAAATAAATAATTGATTGATTTATATTATTCCCCTATCTTTGCAAAATGTTTAAAAAGCAACTTACGTTATTAGCCAGTGTTTTAGCTCTGTTAATTATCACACTTGGCAGTTGTAAAAGCAAATACGAAAAGTTAAAGGCAAGTAACGATTATGCCAAAAAATACCAGGAGGCTATTAAGTATTACAACAAACAAGACTACAACAAAGCCTTAGGCTTGTTTGAGGTGCTGGTTGAACGTTACCGCGGACGTGCCGAGGCAGAAGACTTGTTTTACTATTACGCCTTCACCAACTATAAACTGAAGGATTATACAGCCGCAAGGTATCACTTCAAAACCTTTGCTGATACCTATCCATCAAGTACCAGGGCTGAGGAATGCCGTTTCTTTTCGGCTTATTGCTATTATCTTGATTCGCCGATATACTCACTTGATCAAGACAATACTTTAAAGGCTATTGAATCATTACAGTTGTTCATCAACCTTTATCCTAAAAGCGATCGTGTTACCGAAGCGAGTAAACTAATACAAAACCTGCGCGATAAACTGGAAACCAAAGCTTACGCAAACGCCAAGTTATATTTAACCATCAGCGATTATCAATCGGCAGTAATTGCTTTTAATAATGCGTTGCGCGATTACCCGGATACCAAATACGGTGAAGAGATGGAGTATTTGATTGTGAAAGCACAATACTTATATGCCAGCCATAGCCGCGAAGATAAACAGGAAGACCGTTATAACCTGGCTGTAGTTTACGCCAATCAGTTTAATGAAAAATTTCCTTCAAGCAAATACGGCAGCGATGCCAAAGATCTGGCAAAAGACAGCGAAAGAGGAGCTCAATATGCTAAGCGTATTATGGCCGAAGCCACAAACAACTATAAACTGGCCGAAAAATTAGCCAAAAAAGATTCGGTTAAAACATCGGCTCCATCAGAAAAGAATCAGCCACAAAAAATACCATATTAAAAAATTTTATATATGACAGCAAATAACACCAACAAACCAGCAGTAGCAAGCAGCACTGTAACCCGCGATTTACGCGAGCTGGATGTAAACACTAACAATATATATGAGTCGCTTGTAATTATGTCAAAAAGAGCGAACCAGATATCAAACAATATTAAAGAAGAGTTACACCAAAAACTTTCTGAATTTGCATCATCAAACGATAACCTGGAAGAGGTTTTTGAAAACCGTGAGCAAATTGAGATCTCTAAATACTACGAAAAACTACCAAAGCCATCATTGGTAGCAGTTCAGGAATTTTTGGATAACAAAGTTTACTTCCGTAACCCTACTAAAGAAGCTTAAAAATCCCCCCTACCCCCTAAAGGGGGAGCAAAGATTTATACAGATAAAAGAACTCCCTAACGGGAGTTTTTTTGTTACTTTTAACTTTTATTATCATTCCCCCTTTAGGGGGCTTAGGGGGTACTATGCTTGAAGGTAAAAATATCATTCTTGGAGTTTGCGGTAGTATCGCCGCTTATAAATCAGCTTTATTAGTACGGTTACTGGTTAAAGCTGGTGCCAATGTACAGGTAGTCATGACTGCCGATGCTACTAATTTTATAACTCCCCTCACTCTTTCAACCTTATCAAAAAAGCCCGCGTTGGTTAACTATTTTAAAACCGAAACAGGTGAATGGAATAACCATGTTGAATTAGGTCTATGGGCCGATATGCTTATTATAGCTCCCGCAAGTGCCAATACCCTGGCCAAAATGGCGAATGGCCTATGCGATAATTTATTACTGGCTACTTACCTTTCGGCCAAATGCCCGGTGTATTTTGCGCCAGCAATGGACTTGGATATGTGGCTGCACCCGGCTACCCGCCAAAATGTAAGCAGGCTGCAATCATTCGGGAATACGTTAATACCTCCCGGCAATGGCGAACTGGCCAGTGGTTTATACGGCGAAGGTCGCATGGCCGAACCCGATGAAATAGTGGCGTTTTTGTCATCTACCCTAAAAAAAAAACAACTTTTAGCTAACCAAAACATCATGGTTACGGCCGGGCCAACCTATGAGGCTATTGATCCGGTACGTTTTATAGGCAATCATTCGTCGGGCAAAATGGGCTTTGCCATTGCCGATGAACTGGCAACTATGGGTGCCAACGTTACGCTCATTACCGGGCCAACGGCGCAGATCAGTAAGCAGTCATCAGTAAAACGTATTGATGTTACTTCGGCCGCAGATATGTTGGTAGCGTGCCAAAGTAATTTTGCTCATGCCAATGCCTGTATCATGAGTGCCGCCGTGGCTGATTATACCCCTGCTCATGTTGCTGAACAAAAGATCAAGAAACAGGATAGCGCGCTCAACATCGAACTCAAAAAAACTATCGATATTTTAAAAACCTTAGGCGAGCAGAAAACATCAAAACAGATATTGGTTGGCTTTGCATTAGAAACTAATGACGAGGAAGAAAACGCGATAAGCAAGCTGCAAAGAAAAAATCTTGATTTTATTGTGTTAAATTCGCTTAACGATGCCGGCGCCGGTTTTCAGAAGGATACCAATAAAATAACCATTATTGACCGTAACCTTCAAAAAACTGTTTTTGACCTTAAAACTAAGGATGCCGTGGCTCGGGATATTTGCCTTAAAGTAGCACAATTGATCAACCAATGAAAAAGATAATCCTTTATATGCTGATAATGGTATTGGGTTTTAGCGCTTCGGCGCAGGACCTGAATGCCAGGGTACAAGTACTTTCACCAAAGATATCGGGTACTAATAAGCGTATTTTTCAAACGCTGGAAACCGCTATGAAGGATTTTTTAAATGGCCGTAAGTGGAGCGCCGACCCTATACTACCCCAGGAACGGATTGATTGCAATTTTGTACTCAATATCACCAATTGGGATGGCAGCAGTAACTTTAGCGGCGAATTACAGGTACAATCATCACGGCCGGTTTTTAATTCTACCTATACTTCAACCCTCATAAACCTGAATGATAAGGATGTTGATTTTATTTATAACGAAGGCCAAACTATTGATTATACCGACCAGAACTTTCAAAGTAATCTGAGCTCTATCATGGCATTTTATGCCTACATTATTATCGGGCTTGATTATGATAGCTTTTCGCTGGATGGTGGCTCACCATATTATGCCGCCGCTCAAACGGTTATCAATAATGCGCAAACGGGCTCATACCGGGGATGGAAAGCGTTTGACGGTAACATCAACCGGTATTGGCTGTCAGAAAACCTGAACAATAAAGTTTACGAACCGCTGCGTAGCTTTATATATGATTACCATCGTAACGGATTGGATATGATGTCAGATAACGTCGCTAAAGCCCGCAAAGAGATATCATCTATTCTGCCATCCCTACAGCAGATCAACCGGCAGCGCGTAGGCTCCATGTTGCCACTTATATTTTATACTGCAAAAAGTGACGAGCTGGTATCGCTATACAGCAATGCCGAGCCCCAGGAACGGCTGCAAGCCATGAACATATTGGTACAGGCCGACCCGGCCAATGGTAATAAATACCAGACACTGCAAAAGTAAATCGTCAGAATCCGAATTTTAGAATTATCAAAATAACGCTAAGAGACACTTTACAGGTGTCTCTTTTCATTTATAAGCATATCTCCACTTTCCGAATCAATTAAATTCAAAAATTTTCACAAAACTCTTGCAAATACGAAAACCATCGTAGATATTTGTACGAAGAAATTCGTATTAAAATAAGATGGATATAAAACCAACGGAAAGCGAGCTGGAAATACTCCAGGTGATATGGAGCAAAGGGCAATGTACCGTACGCGAAGTGCATGAAGAACTGGCAAAAAATAAAGATGCCGGTTATACGACCACCCTCAAGCTGATGCAGATCATGCATGATAAAGGAATGGTTGAACGCGATACATCGTCAAAAACTCATTTATATAAAGCATTATTTACCCAGGAGCAGGCACAAAGCAACGCTTTGGATAAAATATTGTCTACTGTTTTTAAAGGCTCTACCTCCAACCTGGTGATACAAGCCCTGGGGCAGCACCGGGCATCGCAGGATGAGATTGATGCCATTAAAAATTATCTTGATCAGTTTAACAAACAATAAAACATAAACGCCATGCAAAGTTTGTTCTATAATATAAGCCAGGTTTTAGGTATCACCCTTATCCACTCATTATGGCAGGGCCTGTTGGTGTGGTTTGCACTACGCCTGTTATTTACCTGTGTACCGTCATTGTCGGCAGTAAAAAAACATAACTGGAGCATGACAGCATTGCTGGCTATAACTGCATGGTTCATTGGTACCTTAATTGTTCAGGTGCAAAACCATATTTGGGTTAATTTATCGGCAACAGCCTCTCCTGATTTTTTACCTTATTTAGATTTCCCGCTAAAAAACGCCGCGCATAGCGTTTCAACAAGCTATTATAATTACGTTATTGAAGGATACCTCCCTTACCTATCTGCCTTTTATTTTGCCGGATTGATATTCAATATCCTCAAAATGGGCTTAAACTGGCAAAAAATAAGCCTCATTAAAAGGACTATGATTCCCGCCCGGCAGGTGCAAACTTATGTTGATGACTTTTGCCAAAAGCTGCACATCAATAAATATGTAAGTGTAAACTTTAGCCGCTTTATTGACGTACCCTGCATGATCGGCTTTTTTAAACCCATCATATTATTACCGGTTACCTTAACAACTTATCTGTCAGTTACCGAAGTAGAATCTATTTTATTGCATGAGTTATCGCACATTAAACGGAACGATTATCTGTTGAACATGGTTCAGCAATTTGCAACCATCATGCTTTTCTTTAATCCCTTTGCTCAATTAATTAACCGAATTATAAACCAGGAACGTGAAAATCGCTGCGACGACCTGGTGATACAAACCACCGCCCAGCCATTAATTTACGCGCAGGCACTCTTAAAACTGGAGCAATCAAGGCAAGTAAATTTACCACTGGCCCTGGCAGCTACCGGAAAAAAACACCATTTATTAAACAGAATAGAACGTATCATGAAACCTCAAAAAACCATAGGCAACATACGACACCTGTTAGTGGCCATAGCTATTATAACCGCCAGCATAAGCAGCGTAGCCTGGTTAAACCCAACTATTAAAGAAGGTAAATTATCTATAAAAAAGGTTACTTACCCTAAAGCCGTAGTTAACCTATTTACCGACACACTTAAACTTAAAAAGGATACAGCAAAACGTAAACAAGGGATAGCGACTAAGAAAACCGCAAAAAACAAAAGCATTCAACAAAAATTTAAATATTCAGATGAGTTTAATGGCCTTAACGATGCTGAATTAAACAGACTTACCGCAGAGGTGAGCAAGCACGCCGATGCCATTGGCAAATATTATAACAGTCCCGAATTTAAGGCTCAATCTGATTTAATAGCACAAAAAGGTAAGGCTATTTCCGATTATTATAATAGCCCTGCAATGCAGCAGCTCCAGGAAAGCCAGAAAAAAATGGCAGATGAATTTGCCAAAGACTGGGGCGATAATAGCCAAACCCAAAAAATAAATGATCAGATGAACGAGCTCGGAGAAAAAATCAGTACTTATTTCAGCAGCTCTGAATTTAAGCAGATAGATGGACAGCTCAGGAAAAAGTATGGCATTCCGGCCGATCAGCAATATTTTGATGATAAGAAAGACGAAAATTACCGGAAATACCAGGCAGAGCTGCATGGCAAAGTTTCGCCAAAGGTAATGGAAGAAGCAGATCAATTGAAAAAATTGGGTGGGCAGATACGCAGCCGTTATAGTTCGCCTGAATTTAACAAAAAACGCGATCAGCTAAAAGCCATGAGCGATAGTATAAAAAGGGTGTATGCTAACCAGGACATGAAAATACAGCGGGACGAAATGAAGAAAATAAGCGAGCAGATGCGTAATTATCAGAATAACCCGCAAATGAAACAAGAGCAGGAGTTATTAAAGCAGGCATCTAAAAACCTGCGCGATTATACGCAAAGCCCTGCCTTTAAGAAAAAAATGGAAGAATACCGCAAGCAAACTGAATCGGCATTTGACTTTAAGTATGATTTAAAAATGGATCCTGACGTTAAAAAAGATACACTTCAATAATTTTTAAATAGTAAGGGCTATATCCTGAAATTCGTAATTTAGTATCCTTAATAAAATAAGGATACTTTTTTTATGCTTCAAAAGCTAACCATTAATAACTACGCGTTAATTGATAACCTTGAAATTAGTTTTGGCAAGGGATTAAACATACTTACCGGCGAAACCGGTGCTGGTAAATCAATCATATTAGGTGCGCTCTCGCTTATTTTAGGCCAGCGTGCCGAAAGCCGTTATTTTTTTAATCAGCAAAAAAAATGTGTAATTGAAGGTCTTTTTAAAATTGGCGACTTTCAGTTAAAGTCTTTTTTTGAGGATAACGACCTGGACTATGAGGCCGAAACCGTTTTGCGTCGTGAAATATCGGCCGATGGAAAATCAAGGGCATTTGTAAATGATACCCCGGTTAACCTAACCGCCCTGAAACAACTTGGCGAAAAACTGATAGATATACATTCGCAACATGCTACTCTTGAAATAAATGATCCGGAGTTTCAGTTGCTGGTTGTTGACTCTGTTGCTAAACATGATACTTTACTGCATGATTATCAAAGTAAATTTAAGGCTTACCGTAAATCTGTAAGTAAGCTTAACGATCTTATAGCCGAAAGCGATAAGGCCAAGGCCGATCTGGATTATTTTCAGTTTCAATTTGATGAACTGGAGAAAGCGAGTTTAAATGCCGACGAGCAGGAACATTTGGAGAAAGAACTTTATGCCCTGAATAATGCCGAGGAAATAAAACGTAACCTGTTTGGTGCCTATTATCTGATGCAGGAGGGCGAGTCTTCAGCATTGATACAACTGCGTGAGGCTGGGCAGCAATTAGGTAACCTCGAAAAATTTGATACCGCTATTGAAGAACTTCACCAGCGCCTCAACAGTAGTATTATTGAATTAAAAGATATTGCCGCAGAAATTGAGGGAATTGAACAGCGCACGCATACCAATGATGCCCGTGTCGATGAGATCAATACCCGCCTGAGCCTGATTTATAATCTGCAAAAAAAGCACAGGGTAAACACCAACGCCGAGTTACTGGTGATACAGGAAGACCTTTTCGATAAAATACAGAAAGTATTATTCAGCGATGAGGCCGTTGAGCAATTACAAAAACAGTTGGCAACCGACAGAGCGGAACTGGAAAAACTGGCTGCTCAATTAACTACCAATCGTATTAAAGCTATCCCTGCCATTGAAAAACAGGTATTGGCTACATTAGCCGAAATGGGTATGGGCAATTCGGCGTTGAAAATTGAGCATGTTGTCCGCAAGTCAGAAAGTCCGCAAGTCGGGAAAGCAGGAAACAATGCAGCAACTGATCTTTCGGACTTCCGGACTTCCGGACTTGCGGACCATCTTACGAAAAGTGGTGCCGATCAGATCCGTTTCTTGTTTTCGGCCAATAAAGGCCACGCGCTTGCTGAAATGAGCAAGGTAGCTTCAGGTGGTGAGCTTTCGAGGTTGATGTTGAGCATTAAATCACTTATTGCGCAGTATACCGCCTTGCCTACTATTATTTTTGATGAGATAGATACTGGTGTATCTGGCGAGGTGGCCAATAAGGTCGGCCAAATTATGGAACAATTAGCCGACAACCTGCAGGTGATCACCATTACTCACTTACCCCAAATTGCCAGCAAAGGTGAGTTTCATTACTTTGTTTATAAGGATGATACAGCGGCGGCCACTTACACGCGCATAAAACAACTAGATAAACAGGAACGTGTATTGGAAATTGCCAAAATGCTCAGTGGTGATAAACCTGGTGAAAGCGCTCTGCAAAACGCGAGGGAATTACTGGCTAATTAATTGCATGGCCAGAAAAGACAAATTCAGAATATAAAAAAAGTGCCCGGCAATTAGCCGGGCGCTTTTTTTATGGTACTTGATTGGATTATTGTGGCTCAGAATCTACCAAAACAATTTTTACAAGAATATCCCTTGTAGGCAATAATGCTGCACTACCATCAGGTGTTTGTGCAAAAAGCTGAATTAAGTTTTTTGAATGGGTAAAGCTATAAGCCACTCCACTATAGGTTTGTGGTATTGCCTCATAGGTATCGCCGTTATCACCAGATATAGAAACTATAACTCCACCATTAGCTTGAGTGAAATCATCCAACTCTGGTAATTCGCCATTTTTTCCTAAGTTAACTAAGTAAGATTTTGTTCCCGTTGTAGGATCTGTATTTAACAACCAATCACCAGGATTGCTTGCATTTGTACCACCCTTAACGGTAAAAAATACAGTACGGTTTGCAGGCGTAATATACTTTTTAGTACATGAAGTTGCTGCCAATAATATAGTGCAGCATACAAGAGTCAAGATTTTTTTCATACAGTAATGTTTTGTAATTATTAATAAGACGCTAATTTCATAAAAAGGTTTAACGTTTTTTACTTTCTTTTATTTTTAAAATATCATCTTCAAAAGCAAATACAACTGTAATAATAAATAATTACCTTTAAACTAAGCCATTAGTATACTTATACTATGTTTAGATACCTTTTCCTGATCCTTACTTTTTTACCCACCATTACTGTTGCCCAGCTTAAAATAAGCGGCAAAATTATAAATGTAAATGGTAAAAAATCTATTGCCAATGCAAGTGTATTTTTAAATAATACCGGCGTAGGCAATAAAACCACTGATGACGGTTCGTTTACGCTCCGTAATGTAAAGCCAGGTCAATATGATCTGATCATATCAATAGTTGGATATGAAACTTACAGCCAAACTATATTATTTAATAAAGACACGATTTTAAATGAGATCAGTATTAATCCTAAAACAATTGAGCTTGCCGAGGTAAAAATTAAACCTGATAATAACCGCGAACGATACTACACACAATTTAAGCGCCAATTTTTAGGAAGTACGACTAATGCCGCTCAATGCAAAATATTAAATCCGGAGTTTCTTGACTTTCAGTATGATAATAATACCCATATTTTACAGGCCTCCTCTTATGATTTTCTGAAGATTGAGAATGAAGCGCTCGGTTATATTATTAAATATAAGCTTAATGCCTTTATTTATAACTCCGATAAAGGCTCGGTATATTATGAAGGTATCTCGGTATTTGAGGATATGCCTGGCGACGCAAGTCAAATTCGCAAGTGGCAAAAGCGCCGGCAAGAGGCTTACCGTGGTTCGTCTATGCATTTTTTGCGCAGTATTATCAGCAATGAATTAACGCCGCAGGGATTTGAAGTACTCAAGTTAACCCGCAAACCAAATCCCGAATATGCTGAAAGTTCGTTTAATCATAAAGACAAATACATTCAATCCCTGATTAAACAACCACTCAGCATAAACGACTTTGTGAAACGCACCACTAAACCTGGTATTTACGCGCTTGACTTTAGCGATTGCCTTTATATCATGTACAACAAAAAGCTCAGCGGCACCTCTGGCGATATTTTTTTACAACATGACATGCCTGATTACGCTACAACAATTGCTACACTGAACGAGCAGGCTTACGCTTTTTTTGATAACAATGGTATTATTGCTAATCCGCGCAGCATTACTTTTGAAGGCGATTGGAGTATTTACCGCTTTGCTGAAATGTTACCCGTTGATTATGAACCACGACCCACTAAATAAAATATCACAAAACAAAAAACCCGGCCAATGGCCGGGTTCGTTTATTTAAAAGGATTCGCAATTATTTTTGCTCTTCCTGTTCAGGCTCTTTACTTTCGCCTTTTTTGTCGCTCACGATCTTGATCTCGTTAGTTTCCTTATCGTAATCAACGGCCATGATATCACCTTCGCTTAGTTCACCTTTCAGTATCTCTTCAGCAATCGGATCTTCCAGGTACTTCTGGATGGCACGTTTTAACGGACGGGCACCGAATTGCGAATCGTAACCTTTATCGGCAATAAACTCTTTAGCAGCTTCGGTAAGTTCAATTTTGAAACCTAAACCGTTAACACGGCTAAACAAGAAAGCTAATTCAATATCAATGATCTTGAAGATCTCTTCTTTACCCAATGAGTTAAACACGATCACATCATCAATACGGTTCAGGAACTCAGGAGCAAAAGCACGTTTCAAAGCATTCTCGATAACACCTCTTGAGTGCGATTCAGCTTGTAAGTTTTTAGCATTAGTGCTGAAACCAACACCTTGTCCAAAATCTTTCAACTGACGGGCACCAATGTTTGATGTCATGATAATGATGGTATTCCTGAAATCAACCTTGCGGCCCAATGAATCAGTTAGCTGTCCTTCGTCCAACACCTGTAACAGGATGTTAAATACATCAGGGTGAGCTTTTTCAATTTCATCCAGTAAAATTACCGCGTATGGTTTACGGCGTACTTTTTCAGTTAATTGTCCACCTTCTTCGTAACCTACGTAGCCCGGAGGCGCTCCAACCAAACGTGATACCGCGAATTTTTCCATGTATTCGCTCATGTCAATTTGTATAAGCGCGTCCTCGGTGTCAAACATAAAGCGGGCAAGTTCTTTTGCAAGCTCTGTTTTACCAACACCGGTTGGGCCTAAGAAAATGAACGAACCAATAGGTTTTTTCGGATCTTTTAATCCTGCACGGGTACGCTGTATGGCACGGGTTAACTTTTTAATCGCATCATCCTGACCAATAATCTTACTTTTCACGGTGTCAGCCATGTGCAGTAATTTTTGGCTATCGGCTTGGCCTACCCTTTGTACAGGGATACCGGTCATCATTGATACTACCTCAGCAACATTATCTTCAGTTACAGTATAACGTTTTGATTTTGTTTCAGCCTCCCATGCAGCTTTTGCCTGATCAAGCTCTACCAGCAAATTCTTTTCGGTATCGCGAAGTTGTGCGGCTTCCTCATATTTCTGGCTGCGTACAACTTTGTTTTTCTCGATCTTGATCTGCTCAATCTTCTGTTCAATGTCCAGTATGTTTTGTGGCACATGGATATTGGTTAGGTGAACGCGTGATCCTGATTCGTCCAAAGCGTCGATAGCTTTATCTGGTAAAAACCTGTCGGTAATGTACCTTGTAGTTAAAGTAACGCAGGCATTAATAGCTTCTGGTGTATAAGTTACGCCATGATGCTCTTCATATTTTTCTTTGATCCTGTTCAGTATCTCGATGGTTTCTGCAGGAGTTGCAGGTTCAACCATTACTTTCTGAAAACGACGGTCAAGCGCGCCATCTTTTTCAATGTATTGGCGGTACTCATCTAATGTAGTCGCGCCAATGCATTGGATCTCGCCCCTTGCCAAAGCAGGTTTAAACATATTTGAAGCGTCCAGTGAGCCAGAAGCACCACCAGCACCTACTATAGTATGTATCTCATCAATAAACAGAATAACATCAGGTGATTTTTCCAACTCGTTCATTACTGCTTTCATGCGCTCTTCAAACTGGCCGCGGTATTTAGTACCGGCAACCAATGAGGCCAAATCAAGTGTAACTACACGTTTGTTGAACAATACACGTGATACTTTACGCTGAACAATTCGCAGTGCCAATCCTTCGGCAATAGCCGATTTACCTACACCTGGCTCACCTATTAATATAGGGTTGTTCTTTTTACGACGTGAAAGTATCTGCGATACCCTTTCAATCTCCTTTTCACGACCAACAATAGGGTCAAGCTTACCATCTTCGGCGGCACGGGTTAAATCGCGGCCAAAGTTGTCAAGCACAGGAGTTTTTGATTTGATGTCAGAAACCTTTTTAGGCTGACTAAATGACTCTTCTTCTTTAAAGTCATCGTCGCCACCTGTAGGTGATCCTGGCATTTCGTCAGTAACATCGTTTTTATGTGATTCAACTTCGCCTTTAAATACTTCGTAGTTTACATTAAACTGCATCAGTATTTGTGAAGCAATGTTATCCTCATCGCGAAGAATGGATAATAGCAGGTGCTCAGTTCCAATTACATCGCTTTTAAATATCTTGGCTTCAAGATAAGTTATCTTCAGTACTTTTTCGGCTTGTTTAGTTAGCGGGATACTGCCAATATGTACGTTTGTTCCAATAGTTCCTTTAACGGCATCTTCAACGGCGCGACGCAGTTTGGCCGTGTCAACGTTCAAACCTTTGAGCAATTTAATTGCTACACCGTCTCCGTCCCGGATAAGCCCCAGCAAAAGATGTTCAGTACCAATATAGTCGTGTCCCAGGCGTAAAGCCTCCTCTCTGCTATATTGAATAACATCCTTAACCCTCGGCGAAAATTTAGCTTCCATATATA
>NZ_JBCECK010000141.1:0-12867 GCF_039207105.1 Mucilaginibacter sp. | reverse complement strand
ACAGCACCTTTTTCAATCATATATTTTATGTTTGTGTTCAAAATTGGTTAAAATAATGATAAAAAAAGGGTTTTTAAGGTTGGGTATATTAATTTTATATCTGATATCGTTACTTCCCTTCTGGTTTTTATACATTATTTCAGATATTTTATTTGTTGTTATCTATTATCTGGCGCGTTACCGCCGCGATGTGGTGAAACAAAACCTGACCAATGCCTTTCCCGAAAAAACTGAAAAAGAACGTCACGATATTGAGTTTAAGTACTACCGTTACCTTGCCGACCTGATCGTGGAGACGGTGAAAATGATCACCGTATCTGAAAAACAAATTCAAAAAAGGGTAGTGGCCACTAACTCCAACCTGGTGCATGAATATTTTGCCAAAGGTAAGAGCATTATAGCAGTTGCCGGGCATTACTGCAACTGGGAAATGGCCGCACTCAACTTTAATTTTGTGACCGATAAAAGGTTTATGATTGTTTATAAGCCGCTCTCCAACGCCACCTTTGATAAGTTTTTTATCGAGGTTCGGTCGCGGTTTGGGGGACAGCCTGTGGCTATGCGACAAACCATGCGCAAAATGGTGGAGTACAAGAACGAACTCACTGTAAGCGTATTGGTTGGCGACCAAACCCCTGTGCAGCATGAGGTAAATTACTTTACCAATTTTTTAAATCAACCAACTGCCGTATTTTTGGGCATCGAAAAAATATCAAAGGCAATTGACGCCGCTGTTGTGTTTTACGACATGAAGCGTGTAAAAAGGGGGTACTATACCTATACACTGGTTCCGCTAACTGAAAACGCGAAGCAAACTGCCGAACACGAGTTGACAGATATGCACGTGCAATATCTGGAAGGCATGATCAGGCGTGAACCACAATATTGGCTATGGTCTCACCGGAGGTGGAAGTTTAAGCCGGAGGAAAAACATAAATGATTGATACACCAAAAGTTGCTGTAGTTATATTAAACTGGAACGGCGTTAAATACCTCAAACAATTTCTTCCATCGGTACTGGCCTCAACCTGGCCCGGATTGGATATTGTACTCGGCGATAATGGATCGACCGATAATTCCGTAGCTTTTGTAAGGGAGAATTTCCCAAGTGTAAAAATCATTGAAACTGGTAACAACTTCGGTTTTACAGGTGGTTATAACCGTGTATTGAGCCAGGTAAATGCCGATTACTTTATACTCCTGAACTCCGACGTGGAAGTTGTGCCGGGCTGGATAGAACCGGTGATCAATCTGATGGAAAGCGATCCATTAATTGCTGCTGCTGCTCCCAAATTATTAGCATATGCTCAAAAGAACCAGTTTGAACATGCCGGTGCTGCCGGTGGTTTTATTGATAGCTTTGGATACCCTTTTTGCCGTGGCCGCATGTTTTATGAGGTAGAGGATGACCTGGGGCAATATCAGCAATCGGGCGAGGTATTTTGGGCCTCGGGTGCATCCTTATTTATCAAAAAGAAGTGTTGGGATGAGGCAGGCGGCTTTGACGAGTTCTTTTTTGCTCATATGGAAGAGATAGACCTTTGCTGGCGGTTAAAAAATATGGGCTATAAGGTGATGTACTGCGCGCAATCAACTGTGTACCATGTGGGGGGTGGAACGCTTAACGCCGAAGACCCTTTTAAAACATATCTTAACTTCCGTAACAACCTTTTGCTGCTTAAAAAGAACCTCCCGTTTGGCAGGGCGCTATTTGTGATCCTGATGCGTTTCTGGATGGATCTGCTGGCTCTTATCAGGTTTTTGGCCGAGGGTAAACGTAAGGATGCCTGGGCTGTGAGCCGTGCGCATCAAAACTTTGTGCTGAGCATTTTCGGTATCCGGGCTTCGGCTTATGGCATTAAGGATCTGAGCAGCGGCAAAGATTCATCTCCTAAAACACATCGCTCCAAACGTAATAAAAACCTGAAAGGCATGTACCAGGGCAGCATTGTGTGGAATTTCTTTGTAAAAAAGAAAACCCGTTTTACTGATCTTGATCAGGCCGATCTGCTGTAGGCTCTTCCGGCTTAGCTTTTTTACTTTCCTTTTCTTTATCCTGAGCTTTTACCAGCGGGCTATCAGGTGGTAGTAACAAATGTACATCCTGCTGCGGATATGGTATCTCGATGCCCTCACGGTTAAACGCGTCGTAAATGTCAGTCAATACGCTGCCTTTTAAGGTAGTCCAGGTATTGATATCGGCAGCCCAGAAAAGTACACGGAAATCAACCGAGCTTTCACTTAAATTGTGCAGTAATACTGACGGAGCAGGGTTTTGCATAATATCGGTATGCGCTTGCAGCACATCATTCAGCAAACCTTTTACCTTTTCAATATTTACACCATAAGCGGCGCCTATCACCAGTTCAACCCGGCGATTGTTGTTACTTAGCGTCCAGTTAATTACGTGGTGCGATATCAGGTCGCCGTTGGGGATAATTACCTCGGCGCCATCGCTGGTGGCAATTTTGCTTGCGCGTATACCAATATCCAGTATGGTGCCCGAGCGGCTGTCAACTTCAATAATGTCGCCCACCTGTATTGGTTTTTCAAAGGCCAGTATCAATCCCGAAACCAGGTTGTTTACAATATTCTGCAAGCCAAAGCCAATACCTATACCAAAGGCACTGATGATGATGGTGATTTTATCAATAGGTACGCCCGATGCCGCCACCGCTAAAAAGAAACCGATGGCTATAACCCCAATACGGATAAGCAGGGTAGAGGTGCGGTTTTTCTTTTTCAGCACATCCATATCGTGCTTATGCTTGGCCGATACATCGTACAAATAACTGATGATCTTGGAGGTGATGGACGACAACCAGATCACCGCAACAAATATGATCACGCTTTGAAAAGTGAACTGGGTATTGGTGCCACCAATGCTGCGATTAGCCGTTAAAAAATCTTCAATATGTGTAAATACAGAATCCTCAATGTTCATGTTTTGGGTAAACATCACCAGCCATAATAAGCTGGCTAATACCGCGAGCACACTCCTGAATTTGTTTTTCAGTAGCTGAAAATCTATGTATGAGGTTAAATTATTGCTGTTTTTGCTGGCTTCCAACTGTAAAAACAGGGCCTCCATAAGCATTTGTACAATGTAGTACATGGCCATAGCCAACCACAAACTATGTACAGCTGTAACACCAACTATTTTAGCCAAACTAAAACGCCCGAATAGGTTACATATAATAGAAATGGCCTCCAGAAAAATAAAGGTTTTTAATACAAGGCCGGTGTGCGGAAGGTAATCGGCAGGGGCTTTGCGCACAGTAGCCAAAAACCTGATACTGATGTAAACGGAGGCAATGGCTAACAATAAGATAACCACCCTATCAGCATTGGTTACTTGTATAAACAGGTTGCTTAAGCAATAAATATTGGTGAGGATAAATAACCAAAGCAAGTAGTTAAACAGCGGTTTTGCGCATGTTTTTTTGGCCAGGTAAAGCAAGGCTACTATCAGTATAATAAAAAAGGTTTCCAGTACTACTACCGGTGGGTGATCGTAAAAATTCGGTAACAGCGTAAAGGCCAAAATACAGGACGAAACAAGCGGATATTTGATCACATACTTAGCCTGATCAAATATAGTTTCGGGCGAATCATTGGTTTTGATTATCCTTTTACGGCTGGAGTACACCCAAAACAAAAAGCCCAGTAAGATCACCAATCCCGAAAGATGGATAAATATATCCCTGCCTATAAAAAAGTTGAAAAGCTTGGAGTTCATGGTAGCAGTGGCCGTAAACGCGGTTTTAAAATCACTGCCTTCGTCGGCCTTCATGGCCCAGATATTACTATACTCGGCCGAAAAAGCCCGGATGCTAAAATCTCTGATCTTGAAGTCTATCTGGTCTTTCAAATCAAGTATAGCTATATATACCGATGAGGTTCTGTTTTGGAGTAGACCTATTTTCACCATTAGCTTTTTATTAACGGTGTCAAGCTTATGATACTTGCTATCGATAGCTATTTTCTGAATCAGGAAGGTAGTGGCTAATGAGCTGTCGGCGGGTAATATCTTCAAAACACTATCCCGCGAAATTGAGTTCAGATCGGTTTGGTTTTGTACCAGTTTGGAGTTAATGTCGGCCAGCTGATCCTGCCAAAGGTCTAACTGATCAACACTGCGGGTTAAAATATCGCGTATGGCATATAAATACCGAAGCGTGCTTGATTTGTCATTATCAATAAGCGGTTTTATCAAGTTTACACGTCGCTCGTAACTGGGTAGCTGTGTGCTGATATCAACCGTATCAATCTTTTTTGACAGGTTGGTTTTGATCTGATTAAAGGCCGAAGTATAGTATTCAACCTTTTGCAATAAATTATTGGTGGAGGTATCCGAACGTTTGAGCGAGCGCATCATGGAGTCGCGCGAGAGGATAGCCGCCCGGAGTGAGTCCCGTACACTGCGTGATTTTTTCTTTTTGGTTTGAGCCAGCGTATCGGCACCTGAAAAAAGTATCAGGATCAATAAGCTGTACGCGGTAACTCTAAATAATTTATGCATAGCGGGATTATAGAGAGTCAAGACATAAGAGTCAAGAACTAAGATGTTGTTCAGTTGTTAAAAAACATTTCTTGTCTCTTGATTCTTATGTCTTGACTCTATATCTTATTTCTTGATCCTTGTCTCTCAAACTATTAGATTTTCAATAGCCAGGCGGTATGAGTCCATACCAAAGCCTGCAATAACACCTTTACAGCTTGCCGCCAGCATCGATTTATGCCTAAACTCCTCGCGTTTGTGCACGTTTGAAATATGCACTTCAATAACCGGGGTGTTGATGGCAGCAATAGCATCGGCAATAGCAATGGAGGTGTGTGTATATGCACCGGCATTCAGTACAATTCCGTCATACCTAAAACCAATTTCATGCAGTTTGTTTATAATTTCGCCCTCAATATTACTTTGGTAATAATTAATGGTGATGTTTGCATAACGTTTGCGCAGCTCTTCCAGGTATGTTTCAAAGCTGGTATCGCCGTAAATTGATTTTTCGCGTACGCCAAGCAGATTTAAATTAGGGCCGTTTATAATTTGTATATTCATTAGTTCAAACTTAACCATAAATCATTAAAACTAAAATCAATTGGAGTGGGGTTCGGCAATAAAAGGTTTTAAGGCTTATTTGAAATTAGAAAAATCACTGGCCGATAATTCTATCGAAGCCTACAGCAGGGATATCGAAAAGTTATACCAGTTTTCTGATGTTCAGTTAATTAAATTAAAGCCCGAAACTATTACTTTAAGCAACTTGCGTGATTTTATAGTGTGGGTTAATGAGCTTGGTATGATCCCGTCATCGCAGGCCCGGATACTATCGGGCATCAAAGCTTTTTATAAATACCTGCTCATGGAGGATATTATCCGGACAGATCCGTCGGAGCTGCTGGAATCGCCCAAGATACAGCGCAAGCTGCCCGATACCCTGAGCTATCAGGATATTAACAAATTGATAGCAGCTATTGACCTCTCCAAACCCGAAGGCGCCCGTAACAAGGCCATTTTAGAAACGCTGTATGGCAGCGGTCTGCGGGTTTCTGAACTTACAGAACTCAAACTATCCAACCTGTACCTGGATATTGAATTTATCAAAGTTACGGGTAAGGGCAATAAAGAACGACTGGTACCCATTGGTACCGAGGCCATCAAAGCGCTGAAAATATGGATTGAAAATGTCCGTGTACATGTGCCCATAAAAAAAGGAGAAGAGGATATCGTTTTCCTGAATCGCCGTGGAGCAAGACTAAGCCGGGTTTATATTTTTTTAATGATTAAGGATCTGGTTGAATTGACAGGCTTAAAGAAAACGATAAGTCCGCATACTTTCAGGCATTCCTTTGCCACGCACCTGGTAGAGGGCGGTGCCGACCTGCGTGCCGTGCAGGAGATGCTGGGTCATGAAAGTATCACCACTACTGAAATTTATACCCATCTGGATAGGGAGTACCTGAAAAGCACCATCAGCCAGTTTCATCCGAGACATTAAAAAGCGGCAAAAAGTGAAAAAAATGTCATTTCGATGAGCAGGGTAGGACAATGTGCGGAGAGCGCGAAGAGAAATCTTGTACGCCCTGTAATCAACTTTTGCATAGGCAAGGTGTAAAAGATTTCTCACCTTCACCTATGGCTCAAGCCTTCTCGAAGCCTCGAAATGACAATGGTTTTTGAGTTAGGGTCTCCAAATCTGTACCTTTAGGTCATGTGGAATCACAATTATTACGTTTACATAACTACTAATCCCAATAAAACAGTGCTGTATGTTGGCGTTACTAATGATATACGTGTTCGGTTACTTCAACATAAACAAAATAGCGCTACTCAAAAATCTTTCACAGGGAAATACTATTGCTACAACTTAATTTACTATGAGCATTTCACACACATTGAACATGCCATTGAAAGAGAAAAAGAAATAAAAAAATGGCGAAGAGAGAAAAAGAATGCCCTGATAGAAAGCACTAATCCTAATTGGATATTCTTAAATAATGAAGTAGAAGATTGATGATATCAATTGTTGTCATTTCGATGAGCAGAGTAGGACACTGTGTGGAGCGAAGAGAAATCTTATATGGCTTGTTAATTTGTAAGGCTAAAGACAAGGCGTAAAAGATTTCTCACCCTCATCCTTTGCTCAAGGCCAAAGCGAGTGTTCGAAATGACAGTAATTTTAATAGAATACTCAACCGCTGTTGTCATTTCGATGAGCAGAGTAGGACACTGTGTGGAGGGAAGAGAAATCTTATATGGCTTGTTAATTTGTAAGGCTAAAGGCAAAGCGTAAAAGATTTCTCACCCTCATCCTTTACTCAAGGTCAAAATGAGTGTTCGAAATGACAGTAATTTTAATAGAATACTCAAGAGCCACAAACGGGACGCTTGCGACGGCGGAGGCAGCAGAGTGCCAGAAAGAATTTTTCTATACCACCTATCCCAATATTTACCCGCTGTTTTAAATACGATTCCCCTTTTTGTGGTGCATTTTTCTCAAGCTTTTATGGCTAACCTGCATTTTAAGCCCAAATTAAGTGTAAAAAACTTGTGGCATTAGCATTGGTATAATTAATTAAAGATTAAATATTATGTCAGGATATATCACAGAGTTAAATGAGTTGAAAGTTTTATTCAACGATTTAGGTAACTATTCGGTAACTAATGCCTACATGCTCCAAATCCTTTTAGAGCGGTATGATGGAGTGGTTGAACAATTGTTCAGTATTAGTGATAAAATTTTCAAGCATTCGGTAGAAACTATTGCCGAGGCCGAAACTGATATTGATTTAATGCTGAGCGACAAGATGCCGTCTTTTAAAAAGAAGATGCTTTTTGAAAAGAATAAAATGAAACTCAGAGTTGCCGTAAATACAGATATAAGCCGGTACGAACATTATAAAATAATAGAGCAGATCATATACAACTGATGCTGCAGGGTCCACAGAGAATTACCTTATCACATACCCCTTGTCTTATCACTAAATAACTAAACCGAAGCTGTAATACCATAGTATTACAGCTTCTATTAAAAAGTAAACAAATTGATTATAAATAAATTTCCCTTCCCTTAATAACTATTGATAAGCTGTAATACCCCCCGGTATTACAGCTTTTATGAAAGCTTAAAGAAGAGGAAATTATAACAAAACTCATTTCCCTGAATATTTTATCCCTTCCCTTAATATAACTATTGCTAAGCTGTAATACTAACGTATTACAGCTTTTATCATTCTATCGCGGCCGCTCATGTCTTTCCTTAACTCCATGTTTATAAAGCCGGTATGCTGTAACAGTTCAACTGTTTCCTGGCCATAACTTTCATTGATCTCAAAAAACAATAAGCCGCCTGGTTGCAGGTTGCTTTGGGCAAATTGGGCTATGACCCGGTAAAATATCAGGGGATCGTGCTCGGGTACAAACAGGGCGCTGTGCGGCTCAAAGTCGGTAACGTTGCTGTGCATTTGTGCTTTATCGGTCAAGGTAACATAAGGAGGATTGCTGACGATGATATGGTATTGGGGAGCGGGGAGTGTGGAGTGAGGTGCGGGATGGTAGTTTAAAATGTCGGTATGTATAAAGTTTACATCAACCTCGTTAAGTATAGCGTTTTTTTTGGCGGTTTGCAGGGCGCTTTCTGATATATCTATAGCAGAGACCAGCGCATTAGAAAGATTCTTTTTAAGGCTGATAGCTATGCAGCCGCTACCGGTACCTATATCCAGCATGTTTCCGGTAAACTGTTTACTACTTTTGGCTTTTAGCTTTTGGCTTTCGTCTACGGAAGAAAGTATCCACTCTACCAGTTCCTCGGTTTCAGGGCGGGGTATCAGTACCGATGGGTTAACTTTAAATGGCAGTCCGAAAAATTCAGTAATACCCAAAATATATTGTATAGGCCGGCCGGTTAGCAGTTGGGTCAGGATGTTTTTTAATTGTTCTGCCTGCTGGTTGCTTATTTCGCGCTCAGGGAAGGCTTTAATGGATGCTTTTGATAGTTGCGTTATCTCGCTGATAGTGAGTAGCGTGATAGCTTCTATCTCATTGTCTTCATAAACCTTTTTCAGCTGTTTGTAATCTTCAAAAACATCCTTAATCGTAATCATGCAACAAAGTAACATAAAAGCTACTTTTGCAGCATGGTTAAACATGAAAAATATATGCAGCGTTGCATTGAGCTTGCTCAGCTTGGTGCCGGGCAGGTGAGCCCTAACCCAATGGTTGGTGCAGTAGTAGTTCATGACGACAAGATTATAGGCGAAGGTTACCATCAAAAATATGGGCAGGCCCATGCCGAGGTAAATGCCATTGCCCAGGTTATGGGTAAGTTTGATAACGCTGCCGAACTGCTTAAGCAGTCTGTAATATATGTTTCATTAGAGCCTTGCGCGCACTATGGTAAAACACCACCCTGTGCCGATCTGATCATCAAACATCAGATACCGCTGGTTGTTGTGGGTTGCCGCGATCCTTTTGCCCAGGTTGATGGCAAGGGTATTGAAAAGCTAAAGGCAGCCGGCATTGAGGTGATCAGTGGGGTGTTGGAAAAAGAATGCCAATGGCTTAACCGTCGCTTTTTTACTAAGGTGCAAAAACATCGGCCATACATTATACTCAAATGGGCGCAAACCAGTGATGGTTTTTTTGCCCCGGCCGATAATACCCAGCTTTGGATAACCGGCGAAGAATCGCGCAGACTGGTACATCAATGGCGCAGCGAAGAGGATGCTGTACTGGTGGGTAAAAATACCGCGGCTATTGATAACCCCCGTTTAAACGTTAGGTATGGTGATGGCCGCTCGCCTAAACGGGTGGTGATTGACAGACGGTTGGAGTTAAATAAAGACTTAAATATATTTGACCAATCAGTTGATACATTTGTATTTAACGAAGTTAAGTTCGATGTTGATGGCCTCAATAAATACATCGCCCTGGAAGATTTTGAGAATTTTGTGCCCCAGTATATTTTATACCAGTTATACCTGCAGGATATACAATCGATAATTATAGAAGGGGGCGCGCGTACGCTGCAAAGTTTTATAGAAGCCGGTTTGTGGGACGAGGCCCGGATATTCACCGGGAAAATCAATTTGCAAAATGGCATAAAAGCGCCACAAATAACTGGTATAATTGCTGAAGAATTTCCTTCGGGAGATGACCGCCTTCAAATTGTTTATAACAAGCCAATTATATAATGTTATACGTTTTTTTAAGTATTTGCTGTAGTGTGGTAGTTTCGGTTTTGCTGAAGCTGGCCAAGCGCTATCATATTGATGTTTTTCAGGCCATCACCTGGAATTACTCGATGGCAATACTGCTTACCTGGGTGTTTTTTAAGCCGCAGCTATCGCATCTGGATGAGTTGCCGGTTTATAATTACCTGGCTTTGGGGGTGCTGTTTCCCTCGCTATTTGTCATTATGGCCACATCGGTAAGGCTGGCAGGCATAGTGCGTACCGATATTGCCCAGCGCTTATCGTTGTTTATTCCCATATTCGCGGCCTTCTTTTTATTCGGCGAAGCTAAAGACGCGGTTAAGATCATAGGTATAGTGTTGGCTTTTACAGCTATTATATTTTCCATCCCCTGGGGAAAAACTGGCGGGCACAGCGTTAATAAAGTCTCCTGGTTCTCGCTGGTGCTGGTTTTTATTGGTTTCGGGATTATTGATGTACTGTTAAAGCAGATCACCAAGATAAGTTCGGTGCCATTTACCACTACTATTTTTGTGGTTTTTATTTTGGCGTTCATCCTATCAATGGCAGGACTCATATACCAGGTGGCTACCAAAAAAACACGCTTTTCATGGCCGCATATCCTCATCGGCTGGATACTGGGTGTAGCCAACTTTGGCAATATCCTGTTTTACCTGAAGGCACATGTGGCTTTGGCCAATAACCCATCAGCAGTGTTTTCGGCTATGAATATTGGTGTAATTATGGTGGGTGCCTTTATCGGTATGTTTATTTTTAAGGAGAGACTGAGCCTGCTTAATAAAATCGGCATCGGAGTAGCCATATTGGCTATCATCGTGATCTATTTTCCGCAAACGCTGGGTTTTCTTCATATTTAATGTGTTTTAATGCTTTTTGACGATACCTACAAAACCATAGAGCAACCTACCGAAAGCATATTCCGCGACAGGGGTAGCAAATTTCTGGGTTATGCTTATCCCATCAATTCCGAGAATGATATCAAGAGCATTGTAGCCACACTCAAAGCCGAGCACCCTAAAGCCAATCATCATTGCTGGGCCATGCGTTTAACTATCGACAGATCGGTGTTCCGAGTTAATGATGATGGCGAACCATCGGGTACCGCAGGCAGGCCTATACTCAATACCTTACTCTCCCGCGATCTGACCAATATACTGGTTGTTGTGGTGCGTTATTTTGGCGGTACGCTGCTGGGTGTTCCGGGTTTAATTAATGCTTATAAAGTAGCTACTGATGAGGCGCTTAACCAGGCAGTTATTATCCAAAAAACTGTTAATGATATTTACACCATCAAGTTTGATTACCTGCAAATGAACGATGTGATGCGTATCATCAAAGATGATAACCTAACCATTATTCAGCAGCAATTTGACAATGATTGCAGTATTCAGGTATCTATCCGGAAAACCCAGGTGGAGCAAACTTTATTTAAAATAAGCAAGCTAAGCGGTGCGGTAGCACGCTACGATCATAGCTTGTAAGCGACAAGAAGCAAGATATTAGAGTCAAGAAACAAGAATTAAGATAGGTTTAAGGATATGTTCTTTTTTAAAACTTCTGACAATCAATATCTTGTATCTTGACTCTTGTCTCTTGATTCCAATCGTCTGACTCTTGATTCTTGGCTCTCATATCTTGCTTCTTTATCCCCATAAAATGACTATTTTAGTCGCATATGCAATCTTTTGAAATAGATAAAACAGACTTGCTCCGCATTAAAGCTGCTCTTGAAAGCGATGATGTTGAGTTAGAGAAGGTTCTGCAGGGATACCATGCCTCTGAGATTGCCATATTATTCGAAAAACTTCCGCAGGAGGCCAAGGAAAGGATCATCAATATTCTGCCTGCCGATATTGCCTCGGAAGTTATTTCTGAAATGGACGAGGAGCATCATCCCGAAGAGCTGTTGGTGAACCTGCATCCCGAGAAACGTTCGGAGATAGTAGAGGAGTTGGATTATGACGATGCAACTGATATTATTTCGCAGCTGGATGAAGAGCAACAGCACGAAATATTAAAGGATCTGGACGAGGAAGATGCCAGCAGCATCCGTGCGCTGTTAAGTTATGCTGAGGATACGGCGGGTGGTTTGATGAACTCCGAAATTATTAGGGTAAATATCAACCTGAATAAAAAGGAGGCACTCGATGAGATCATTCACCAGTCGGAAGAGATGGAGGAGCTGTATACCATTTATGTGGTCGACGATAAAGACATTCTGCAAGGCATCCTCTCGATAAAAAAAGTGATCAAGGCCAGGGCCGATGCCCGCGTGAGCAGCTTGGTGCAAACCAATTTTGTATACGTAAAAGCCGATGTTGACCAGGAAGAAGTAGCCCGGTTAATTTCGCAATATAACCTTACCAGTATCCCGGTAGTGGATGAGGATATGAAACTGCTGGGCCGAGTTACAGTTGATGATATCATCGACGTAATGGAGGAAGAGAACACCGAGGACATTTTGAAAATATCGGGTGTATCTGAAGATGAGGAACTGAGCGGTAACTGGCAGGACGCGGTAAAAAGTCGTTTACCCTGGCTGGTGATCAACCTGGGTACGGCGTTTTTAGCGGCGTCAATCATCCGTAATTTTGATTCAACAGTAGCTAAGCTTTCCATTATATCGGCCTACATGACTATTATAGCCGGTATGGGTGGTAATGCTGCCACACAGGCGCTGGCGGTTACCGTAAGGCGTATATCGCTAAGTGACCTTACCGACAAACAAGCTTATAACACGGTATTAAAAGAGTTTTTAGTTGGTATGATCAATGGTGCAGCCAATGGCATTATTGTGTTTACGGTAGCTTATTTTTATGATGCCAACCCATTACTGGGCCTGGTGTTGTTTTTAGCCATGACAGGTAACTTGATCATTGCAGGATTAACCGGGGCTTCCATTCCGCTGATATTGAAAAGGGTAGGAGTTGATCCGGCGGTGGCATCATCCATTATCATTACCACTTTTACAGATTGCATTGGCTTTTTACTGCCACTGTGGCTGGCTACAAAGCTGTTGTTACATCATTGAGAGGTGAGAGGTGAGAGGTGAGAGGTGAGTGGTGAGTGGTGAGAGGTGAGAGGTGAGTGGTGAGTGGTGAGTGGTGAGAGGTGAGAGGTGAGAGGTGAGTGGTGAGAGGTGAG
>NZ_JBCECK010000140.1:0-13091 GCF_039207105.1 Mucilaginibacter sp. | reverse complement strand
GTTTGTGGCAGTATCCCTATTATCCGTAACCTGGAAGAGTATTATGATAACGAATTGTTGCATTCGATAAGCGGTATTTTTAACGGTTCATCAAACTACATTCTATCTAAAGGCTTTATTGAAGGCCTTGATTATGATAGCGCACTTAAACAAGCCCAGGACCTTGGCTTTGCCGAAACCGACCCTACCAGCGACGTTGGTGGTTTTGATGCCAAATACAAGTTGGTAATTGCCGCCGCGCACGCTTATGGCGTAATTGTGAAACCGGAGGAAGTATTTAACCTCGGAATACAAAACCTTGGCGCACAAGATCTGCAATACGCCCGCGAAAAAAATCTTAAAATAAAATTGGTTCCGGTAGCTAAAGAGCTGGACGAACGAAATGTAGCTTTATTTGTACTACCCAAATTTGTAAACGAAACAGAGTTTCTATATAATGTAGAGTATGAGTACAATGGCGTAACGGTACAAGCTGCTTTTGCTGATCAGCAATTCTTTTTTGGTAAGGGAGCCGGAGGCCACCCTACCGGATCTGCGGTATTATCTGATATAGCGGCCCTGCGTTACAACTATCAGTACGAGTATAAAAAAGCTAAGGAAAAAACAGATCTTAACTTCACTAATAACATTGAGTTAAATATTTACCTGCGTTATGACGACGAAACCTTAGTTGAAGAATTAGGTTTTGAGCACATTCACGAACGCTATTATTCTGGTAACTATAAATTTGTTATCGGAAAAATAAACTTACAAAATCTGATCGATAACCAACACCGTATATCTGAAAGTAGGGCATTCATTGCTTTTGCCGACCAGCTAACGGGGGTCAGCCTGGCATCGGCATCAAAGCAAGCAGCCGAAGTTTTATAAATATTTTGTTGTTAAAAAGGCTCCTTTCAGGAGCCTTTTTTATTATTACTAATCCAGGTAATAATGCCTGATGCGATTAAGCCCATGATCAAGCTCGTATACCCAGGGTGTGGCCGTAGGTATTTCCAATTTAGTTACCTCTTCATCACTCAGGCAATCAATATACTTTATTAACGAACGTAGGCTATTGCCATGCGCTACTACTATTACTTTTTGATTGCGACGCATAGCTTTAACTATCCTTTCGTTCCAGAACGGCAGTACCCTATCCATTGTCTCGCTCAGGTTTTCGGTAAGTGGCAGTTCACGATCCGTCAGATGTTGGTAACGGAGATCATGACCGGGATAACGCGGGTCCGTTTTAGTTATAGCAGGTGGATGTTCGTTAGGATCACGGCGCCATTTCTGTACCTGCTCGGCTCCATATTTGGCAATGGCATCATCTTTATTCATACCCTGTAAGTCGCCATAAAAACGTTCATTCAAACGCCATGATTTTTCAACCGGTATCCATAAATGATCAAGTTCCTCCAACACTAAATGGAGAGTTTTAATAGATCTTTTTAAATAAGAAGTAAATCCGACATCAAAATTATAGCCATTCTTATTTAATATCTGGCCAGCCTTTTTAGCTTGTAAATATCCGTTTTCCGACAGATCTACATCTTCCCATCCGGTAAAGCGATTTTCCAGGTTCCAAATACTTTCGCCGTGGCGTATCAATACTATTTTTTGCATAGGTATTTACTTAACATAAAAATAGTGGTTGGGTTCTGAAAATTTGGTTAATATTTATAAATCAATTAGATTGCTTTTATAAACCAATTACAAACTTATACCTACCATGATCCCAACAACACCTGTACCTGCAAAGGATGGCACCGCCAACCCTGCCCCTCTTGGCCTTTGCGCCTTTGGCATGACCACTGTATTATTAAATATTCACAACGCCGGCTTTTTTGAATTAAACACCATGATATTGGCTATGGGTATATTTTATGGTGGATTGGCCCAGGTTATAGCCGGCATTATTGAAGCTAAAAAGAACAATACCTTCGGCCTAACCGCCTTTACTTCCTATGGTTTTTTCTGGCTTTCATTAGCGGGTTTACTTATTATGCCCAAATTGGGTTGGGGTGCCGCACCCTCTGAAGGGGCAATGTGCGCTTATTTAGGTATTTGGGGCATATTTACCTTGCTGTTATTTTTTGGAACCTTAAAGCTTAACCGCGCGCTGCAATTTGTTTTTGCCTCATTAACCATTTTATTCTTCTTGTTAGTAGCTGGTGACGCCACCGGCAATAGCAGCATCAAACATTTGGCCGGATATGAAGGTATAATATGCGGAGCATCAGCGATATACGCTGGCATAGCCAATGTATTAAATGAAGTGTACGGCCGGGTTGTATTACCTTTAGGCCCTGTGAATGTTTAATTTAAAAGCTACAATTAATTCTGCTAAATTGCGCTGGTGAAAGATTTTAAAAAATATTACTATATACCGGCCACGCCAGAGGAAATCTATATGGCGATAACCAACCCTGTTACCATACAATTATGGACGGGCGAAGTGGCAGAGATGTCTACGGAGCCGGGATCTGAATTTTCAATGTGGGAAGGCAGCATTACCGGCAAAAACCTGGAGTTTGAACTCAATAAAAAAATAGTACAGCAATGGTATTTTGACGGCCAGTCTGATAATTCTATTGTAACCATTAAACTCCATCCGGATAAAAAAGGCACATCTGTTGAATTAAGACATACTAACATACCTGATGCTGATTTTGATGATATGGTTGAAGGCTGGAACAGTACCTATATGGGTGGCCTGATTGACTTTTTTGAAGGCGAATAAAATATTCTATGCTTGTGTAATAAGAAAAGCCGCTCATAAAATATGAGCGGCTTTTGATTTATACAGACTTTCCTTTGGGGAAATCTTACTATTAATATAAGGTAAACTCAACCCTGCGGTTTGCCTGACGGCCAGCAGCGGTTTTGTTAGTGGCAATTGGTTGATTTTGACCATAACCTGTAGCTTCAATTCTTGATGCGTTAGCACCTTTGCTTACCAGGTAAGATTTGATTGATTCCGCACGATCTTTTGATAATCTCATGTTTAAATCTTTTGAGCCTGTATTATCTGTGTGACCTGCCAGTTTAAGGCTGAAGTTTTTCTTAATCAATAATTCAGCGACCCTATCTAAACTTGGTAACGAGTGATCACGGATGGTTGATTTACCTAAATCAAACTCCAGGTTCTTGATCGCGTCTTTAACAACTTTCTTGTCTTCCTCAGTTACATATATAACCGGCTTAGCAAGCGGGCAACCAGAACCATCCACCTTAGTTCCTGAAGGTGTGTTAGGACACTTATCGTTTACATCAACAACGCCATCACCGTCGCTGTCTGTTGTTAATTTAGCAAGGTTTGCATTAGTAGTATTCAGATCATTTCTTAATTGTTCGTTTCTGGCTTTTTCAGCATCGATTTCTTGTTGCAATAAAGTTTTTGTTCGTTGATTTTCCCACATATATTCTTTACGCATAGATGATACCGGGTTATGCGTTGCCATTTGCGGCTTTTTGCGGCTGCCTAAGGCAAATTCTAAACCAATGTGAGCATAAGAAAACCTATCGTTTGTTGTACCGTAATTATATCCGTCAAAATTGTCTGATTGTACAAAGTTAACCGAGTAACCCAGATCAAGGTTCACTCCCGGTGCAAGATCGAATTTCAAGCCAAGGCCAACCGGAATAAATACCTCATTGATAGAAGCCTTTTCACCTGCTTTAAAATTTACTTCCTGCCCATCCGGAGTAGTGATTTTAGGCGTATAGTTCATAGTACCGGCACCTACCGTTAAATAAGGCTGAATAAATGGTTTATCATGGCGCCAGTTAATATTGGCCAACGTAATATTAGCACTTAATGCCGCCGACCAATTAATGTTTGTAGTGTACTGCGTATAAACCGGGTTGCCATTTATATCGGGCTGGCTATTATTTGATTTTACTTTTCCCCTCAAGAAATCAGCCTGTATACCTAATGATGGTAATATTTGATTTTTAATGTAAGCTCCATAGCCCAATTGTTCAGTAGGGTTTTTAAAATCCTGTTTGCCGTTTGTTCCAAATATAGTATAAGGAGTTAACATGCCTCCGTGAACACCTACAGACCAGGTACGCAGCTGGCTGCCGCCTGAAAAGGGTTTTACATAATCAGTACCGGTAGCTGTAGAATCAGGGGTTTGAGCGAATAGTTTACCACCTATCACAAGTCCTGATAGTAGTAGTGTGGCTTTTTTAAAATTTGATTTCATATCGTTCTGTTTTAAGTATAGGTTTACTGTTCAGTAAACCATACCCCTCAATGGCAACATTAATGCCATCAGAACTATTGAAAAATTTATCTCTGTGTTAGAATATCATCAATTAAAATTGAAATAACCCTAAAAAATCAAGCCTAATTAACTGATACCCCATCATTTAAAGAGCCTCATTTAAGAGATACAAGATCTGTGATAGACCAATGATTATTATTTAATACTAACTTTTCGTACCAAATGGTTAATGAGTTAAAAACAGTACAGTTTGTATTAAAATATATAATATGCTATTATTTCAACAAATGCATGATTAACTATAAATAAATCTATATCTATAGTAGACTCTATTAGAAAATGAAATTTAGATGAAATTTGAAGGTAAATAAACTTTTATTCAAATTGAATAATCAGAATTAAACCGAAGCGTAGATATTATTATTAATTATTATAATACTATATAAACCTAAGCCATAACGGAAACCATATTAAATATAGGTTCTCCTAATTTAATATTACCAGTTATTTTGGAGTTATTCATAGCAAATTCAGGTGAAATGCCTTTTGTAAATAGTTTCCAGGCTATATCAGGGTTTATTGTTATCTCACAATCTGACTGCTTATTTTTATCAGCTTTTAGAACCCACTTATTACCATCTTTCTGAAGATACCAATTTCCGCCACCATCCCCAGAAATTACAATTTCAATCAGCGTATCTTCCTGAGCAACTACGTTACGATAAGTATGGGGCAGAGCGCACATAAAAGTAGCTATACACGGATAAAACAACTCGCGATGCATTATTCCCTGTTTATTTACAGCCTCCCTTATTTGCTGCTGGTGATGCCATTTTTCAGTGTATTCGCGGGCTACATGAAACCAGTTTAACGATTGCTCCTCTCCTGCCCAGGCTACGGAAAACCGAGCAGTTTCAAACATATTTAACGAAGCAATATATTCGCTATACTGCTTACCTGTTACCTGTAACAATTGGGTGAGCATTTGAGGACTCACCCTTTTCATAGATTTTACCCAGGTGGCATTCAATTCATTGAGGTAATTAACCAGGTCCTGATAAGAATTTATATCGGGCAGACCTTCGTTAGCAAATTGATGCTTGGATGATAAAGCGCGCACATTACCGTCTAAAAGATGGGCGGCAATATCTTTTACGTTCCATAATTGGGCTAATGTGGGCTTACCCCAATCGTCTGGTGATAATGACTTGAGCAAATCAATAAGCATCTGATCCAATACAGGAAAAAGATGCACCGTTTGAATTGGAATTTCGTTGCTCACTGAAAATTTAATTGTTAAGCCTGTTTATTGGGCTGGGTGTACAAAAACTTTTGATTTTATATCAGCACCAGCTTTACCTAATGTGGCAGCAACCGAGCAATATTTATTTAATGAGAGTTCTACCGCGCGGGCAGCTTTATCTTCATCAATATCGCCGTATAAATGAAATTCGATATCAACGTCATGCCATAAAGATGGTTCTTTACCGGCTTCACGTTCACCGCTAACTATCATTTTATAATCAATCACTTCCTGGCGCTGTTTTTTCAAAATACTGATCACGTCAATGGCCGAACATCCGGCTAAGCCCATTAAAAGCATTTGCATGGGGCGTACACCAAAATTATCACCTCCGCTTTCAGGGCTGCTATCCATTTTTACAATATGACCATAGGCGTCTTCTGCTTCAAACCCGAAATCACCATGTACACGTTTTAATTCTATTTTATTTGGCATATTAGATATATTATATTGCTAAGTTATGGATTTGTACGCGCTTAGTAAAATACCAATGTATGCTTTGTGTAGTTTTTAGTAAAAATGATATTACCTAAATTATTACCTGTCTTTTACCGGAATAACAAGCTTTAAACCCGACCATATTTCATCAACATCACAAACTTTCACATCCACCAGGCCTATTTTAAGAGCCAGATCCCTGATAACATCCTCAGTAACATCCGAATGCGCCTTTGATGCTTTTTTTGGCCATGAAACCCATATCATACCATTAGACTTTATTTGATTTTTGAGTAAAGGCAACATAGACAACAGTTCATCTTTTTTTGCTGTAAAAAAGTGTACCAGATCTATTTCTGCTCCATGATCCTCAAAATATAATTCTGATGGCAGGTCTGTAAATAACTGAAAATAATAATCGGGCGCATTAATCAACTTGATCCTTAATCCGGTTTTAATTCCGAGTTTCTTTGCCAGTGAAGTTCCTGAATATCCTATGGTCATTGTTTAATCTGATTTATATGATGCTTTAAATGCCCTAAATAATCATTCACTAACCACGTTACCGATTGCAGATTGGGTTCAATTTTACTATTATCACAACGGGCTTCTAATCTGTTTAATGGATAGTTTGTCAAAACTTTAATTATCTGTTTGTTAATCAGAGTCCAAAGATCAATTATGTCGCCAATATCACTTTCCTGATAATTTTGCACAGTTACCCAAGTCTCCTGCTCATATGTTAATCTGAAGTTTTCTTCATAGGTACATCTGATAAAACGTTGCAAGTTAATCATGGCGCTGTCTATCAAATGACCAACAATTTCCTTATTTGACCATTTGCCAGGTAATGGTTTTATATCCCAATCAATAGCCTGCAATCTTTTGGCCTGAAATTCATTAATAATTTCATTAAGTTGTAATATAAAGGTGTCCATGATAAAGTTGCTTAAATAGTATTTAAAGATTGTTATTTCATATTAAATTCCAAAACCATTAACTTCAGCGCCTTAAACATAACTGATGGCCCTTAATTATATCTGGATAGCCTTTTTTGTAATTGCCTTTATAGTATCCCTTATAAAACTCGTTTTTTTTGGAGATGCAGAGGCTTTTAAGCTATTAGTTGAAGGCATTTTCAGCTCATCAAAATCATCGGTTATGGACATAGCTCTACCTTTGGTAGGCTCTATGGCATTTTGGCTGGGTATTTTAAATATTGGCGAAAAAGCCGGCGCCATCAATTTTTTATCGCGCATAGTTGGCCCTTTCTTTAGCCGTTTATTTCCGGAAGTACCTAAAGACCATCCTGCCACAGGGCAAATGATGATGAATTTCTCGGCCAATTTACTCGGGCTTGATAATGCTGCTACTCCTCTGGGGTTAAAAGCTATGGGGAGTCTGCAGGAATTAAATAAGGATAAGGATAGCGCTTCAAATGCGCAGATCATGTTCCTGGTATTGCATACATCCGGCTTACAGTTACTACCCGTAACCATTATAGCGCAAAGGGCCATACTGGGTGCTGCGGATCCGGCCGACGTTTTTATACCCTGTATTATTGCTACATACGTAGCTACCGTAGTAGGCCTTATAGCGGTAGCCATTAAACAAAAAATAAACCTGTTTGATAAGGTTGTTATTGCCTGGCTTGGTGGAGTCACATCTTTTATAGCATTAGTAGTATGGTATTTTACCACCCACTTAACAAAACAGCAAATTGGCACCGTTTCGTCGGTTGTAAGCAACCTCATGCTTTTTAGCATCCCGGTGATATTCATTTTAGGTGGATTACTAAAAAAGGTTAATGTATTTGAGGTGTTTGTTGAAGGTGCTAAAAGCGGTTTTGAGACTTCAGTAAAAATAATTCCGTACCTGGTGGCCATGCTTGTTGGTATAAGTGTATTCAGAAGCTGCGGCGCGCTTGACTATATGAATGAAGGCTTACGCTGGATTTGTGTACGATTAAATTTAGATTCGCGCTTTGTTGATGCCATGCCGGTAGCCTATCTTAAACCTTTAAGCGGCTCTGGGTCAAAAGCCATGATGATAACCACCATGCAAACTTTTGGGGTTGATAAATTTGCGGGGCGCCTGGCTTGTATATTTAATGGTTCGGCCGATACTACTTTTTATATTGTAGCTCTTTACTTTGGTTCGGTAGGTATTAAAAAATCTCGTTATGCCATACCTGCCGGCTTAATGGCCGATCTGGCAGGTGTAGTAGCCGCCATATTTGTGGCTTATTTATTCTTTGGGTAAGTAGCTTACTTCAATACTATTAAGCTTTAAAAATTACTTATTTACTTAATACTATTTTACACTCAAATTGTATTAATCAATTGTTACTTTTGCTGTAATAATTCCGAAGCTTTTTAAATATTAAAAAAAATCAAGCAACGCAGGCAACCTTTTATTATTGTGTAACGTGATAGCTATAAATAAAAGTAACATTTAACCCATTATACCCCTTATATGGGAGAAGCGGAACTACAAAAACTTATTGCAGGCTGTTTGCAACAAAACAGAAAAGATCAAAAAATGCTGTATAAAGCATTTTATGGCTTTGCTATGAGTATATGTTTGCGCTACGCTGGTAATAGGTATGAGGCTGCTGAGATCATGAACCAGGGATTTTTAAAAGTGTTCACGAATTTACACAAGTACGATACAGATCGTCCGTTTATTGCATGGGTGGGCCGTATTATGATGAATACCTCTGTAGATTATTACAGAAGTAATCTGAAATTATCGCTTAATGACGATCTGGACGCGGCCGAAGACATAGGGCATAATGAATTACCTGATCAGAAATTGAATTATGATGATCTGTTAGGTATGATACAGCAATTGCCCAACGCCTACCGTACTGTATTTAACTTATTTGCTATTGAAGGGTTCTCGCATGATGAAATTGCTGCCCAGCTGGGTATCAGCACGGGTACATCAAAATCAAACCTGTTTAAAGCGAGAGAAAAACTAAAAGCAATGGTGCTTAATTCAGGCCGGTTACCGGATAGCTCTTCTGAAGACGCCAGGCATAAAATTGTAAGTATAGGTGCTATTAGCATTGGAATATCATATTTGATTGAATTAATATTGAGATGAAGGAAAAGAACGAAAATAAATTAGATCAGCTATTCAAAGACGGTTTATCCGGCTCTGAAGATCATATTGCTTTTCGTGAGGAGGATTGGGCTGCTATGGAACGCTTGCTGGATAATAAACCCAGTAAAAAAGCGGTCATCATGAGGAGAATTTATTATGCATCAGGTATAGCTGCCATTTTATTACTTGCTATTGGAATATTTTTCTTCACAAAAAACAACACAGAAGATAAATCACAAGATAAGTTATACGGTAAAAATAAAACCGAGACTAATAAGATACCTACTCAGGGAGATAATGACCATTCCGGTCGGCCGCTCAAAGATTCTGTTCCGGAGCTTAAAGCTGGCAGTGAAAGTTTAGGGGGAAGTAGCGTGCATGGTCAGCAAAGCAAAAAGGAAACCCCATCTTTACCAGCCGACCGGAATGGCCATTATTTACCGGGTACTGTAAATCAAAACATTAAGCCATCATTAATAGCTAAAACTACTAAGGATAGTGCTAACAACGGTAATAATGCGGTGGTTAGTCAGGATAATAAAGTAGTTGAACCAACAAACATTTCACCGGCTGCCAGTCAATCACAAAACAATATAGCTGCAAATCAACAACCGGATACCACAGCTACTACAAGCAACCCGGCAGACCCGTTGCAACAAGTTAAGAAAGATAAGCCTTCTATTAAACCGATATTAAAGCGTGGTGGTCCGCGGCTTACATTAAGTATATTGGCGGCACCTGATCTTAATGCTGTTAATTCTTTCAGCAATAACCAGGTAGGTACCAATCTCGGTTTCCAGTTAGGTATACAGTTATCTAAAAAATTCAGTATATCAACCGGAGCTTCTTATGCCATTAAGCCATATCAGGCTACCGCCAGCCAGTACAATTCTGTAAGCTGGCAAGGCAGGCCAGCTTCAAGCTTGCCAAGCTACGTATCGGCTAATTGTAAGGTTTTAGATATACCGGTCAACCTAAACTACCGTTTTTATTCAAAAGGGAGAGATGCCTTTGCATTAGGTACCGGCTTATCATCATACATCATGTTGCGTGAAAACTATCACTTTGATTTTGCCGATGGCAGTGGTACACCTTCATATGATATACAGATCAATAACCGCAACCAGCATATACTTGGTGTGTTAAACCTTAATGCTACGTATGAACGCAGAATAAATTCAAAATTCAGTACCGTGGTGCAACCTTATATGAAATTACCGCTTACGGGTATTGGAACCGGTCGTGTTGACCTGAGATCAACTGGTGTAGCTCTTGGCATCACCTGGAATATTACCCCGGGAACAAGACCTAAATAATGGCTCAAAACTCATAAAACAGGTTGTCTGTTTAGATTGGAAAACATCTACAAAAAAGGCTCAAACATTTTAAGTAATGTTTGAGCCTTTTTTAATAAGCCTTAATTTAAAATTCCCATTCTGATTATCAGCACTACTCTATTAAATAATTAAATAAAAAGGCAAAACTTTTTATCTGCTGGCAACCCTTTCCAATAAAGTAACGATATAATATATAGATACACGAATGAAAGGCCGTTACTGAATGTTGGTTTTGGCCTTAACGACAAAAATTAATTCATATGGTACCTGTTTCTGTTGTTATCATTACTAAAAACGAAGCCGAAATGATTAGCCGTAGCATTACGATGCTAAAGCAGATCACTGATGATATTATTGTAGTTGATAACGGCAGCACTGACCAAACGTTAGATATTACCCAGGCGAATGGTTGCCGCGTGTATCAAAAAAACTGGGATGGTTATGGCGCTAATAAAAATAAAGGCATAGCACTTGCACGGTACAACTGGATACTGAGCATTGATGCCGATGAAATACCAGATTCTGCCTTACTATCATCAATAGCCGATTTAAAACTTGATGACAGTAACACCGTTTATGATATTCCCTTTAAAGCATATTACGGAGATAAACCAATAAATTTTGGCATCTGGGGCCGCGACCATCATATCAGGTTATTTAATCGTAAACATGTTAAATGGTCAGAAACCCCGGTACACGAAGCCCTGATACTTCCGCAAAACATCTGTGTAAAAAAATTGAAGGGTCATCTGCATCACTACTCAGTTAAAAACGTTCAGGAGCACGAAGCTAAAATAACTCATTATGCACAGCTTAGTGCTTTAAAATATTTGCAGAGTGGTAAAAAAGCCAGCTTCATAAAATTGTACATTGCCCCTGTATTTCACTTTATAAAAACTTATGTGTTTTTACTGGGTTTTTTAGATGGAAAAGAAGGCTTAAACATTGCTAAAATGGCATTAAAAAATACCTGGTTAAAATATCACTATCTTAATAAAGCTCAGCATACGCCTAATATAGAAAGCTATACGCATGAAATACCTGTACTGAAGTATGAACTCAAGGCAGATACTCATGCCGAATAAAGCCTGGCCCTATTCATGAAAAAAAAGCTGATACAAAATCTTTCGGCTAATACCCTGCAATTAGTGATTAACCAATTGTTTGGGGTTCTCATGTTTTATGTACTGTCTGTAAATCTTGATAAAGGAAGCTTCGGGCTTATTAACCTCGCTTTAACAGTTGCTTTTACCGCATTTAATATCCTTTCTTTTGGAATAGATCAAACAGTGGTTAAAAAAGTGGCCAATGGCGATGATGCCGGTTCTGTATTATCAATTTACTTGTTCCATGTAATTTTTGCCGGCCTTTTGTTTTATGGCATCGTACTGCTCAGCAAAGCATTTTTCGTTAATAATGAGATCTTTTACCGGTTAATATTATTTATTGGCTTAGGTAAACTGATGATCTTTTTCTCGACCCCGCTTAAGCAAGTATCTGGAGGGATGGAAAAGTTCAGGCTGCTGGCCTGCATGCTTATTGTATCTAACGTAGTCAGAGGTTCAGCCTTATTTATACTGAGTTTTTTGCATGTGATCAGCATTGATAATATCATGTGGGTATTTATCGCAGGTGATATGCTGGAGCTAACAGTTTCCATATACCTGTTTAATAAATATATTGGTATACCTATAAAGCCGATATGGGATAAAAGAGAATATATATCATTGATAAGGCAATCTATTCCTCAAATTGGTGTCGTCCTTATTACCTCAGCCCTGGCCAGGTTTGACTGGCTTTTTATCGGTTTTATGGTTTCGGCCGTAAAGCTTGCCGAATATAGCTTCGCTTATAAAGTATTTGAAATTTCAACGCTTCCGTTAATGGCTATTGGGCCACTTTTAATCCCTAAATTCACTAAGCTTTTAAAAACCGATAATTATAACAGGGATAACTTAAAACTGATTATAAGGATAGAAATGATCATTGCCTCCTTCACCATATTAATGTTAAATATGTGCTGGAACCCCATTATAGATATGCTCACAGGAAATAAATACGGAACCATAAATACGCATACTATATTTATATTATCCTTGTGCTTACCGTTTCTTTATATTATGAACCTTTTCTGGACTATTTTTTTTGTTCAAAACAGGTTAAAGATGATCCTTCAGATATTCATGGTTACTTTTGGCGTCAACATTATTGGCGATCTGATACTTATCCCCATATTTAAAAATGAAGGAGCAGCCGTAGCATTTTTACTATCCTGCCTTGTACAGACCATTTTGTTTATCACGAAGAATAAGATCAGTGAATTAACCAGTTCATTTTTTACTCTGCCAATATGTATTTTTTGCGCTCTCGGAAGTTATTTTTTGGCCAAGGCACTTTTTCAAAACCCCTGGCTTGCCATTTTGATGTCCTGTATATTTTTCTTCACCGGCCTGTTGCTAACCCTGCAAATAAAAACAGGCGATCATAAAAATCTCCGCAGAATTTTAAGTTCATGAAATAATAATAATTGCCAATTTATTCAGGCAACCAATCCGGTTTTTAGGTCGTAATGACTGTATAGAAACCCGGAGAATGTTAGCCAGAGTCACCGCTTTTTACACAAATAAAGTTAAGGATAAGATAGATTGGAAACTGCTTACCTTTCTGCTGTTATTTTTAAATGTAAAGCTG
>NZ_JBCECK010000139.1:0-13126 GCF_039207105.1 Mucilaginibacter sp. | reverse complement strand
GTACAGGATAGAGATTGCTTCGTACCTCGCAATGACGTGTGGAGGTGTAAGGTTTATAACAACCAAATCCTATTAAACGAAAACGGCCGGGTAAACCCAGCCGTTTTCGTTATAAGAACTTAATAAAATTAAGCTGTTGCTTTTGCATAAAGCTCGGCAACGTGTTTCCAGTTGATCACGTTCCAGATAGCTGCTAAGTAATCTGGTCTGCGGTTTTGGTATTTCAGGTAGTAAGCGTGTTCCCAAACGTCGATACCTAAAATTGGAGTACCTTTTACTTCGGCAATGTCCATTAATGGGTTATCCTGGTTAGGAGTTGAAGTAACAGCCAGTTTTTTATCGGCAGTAACAATTAACCAGGCCCAGCCTGAACCAAAGCGGGTTGCACCAGCTTCAGAAACTTTAGTTTTAAAATCGGCAAATGAACCGAAAGTGCTTTTAATAGCCTCATCCAAAGCGCCGGTTGGCTCACCGCCTCCATTTGGAGAAAGCAAAGTCCAGAATAAAGAGTGGTTGTAATGACCACCGCCATTGTTGCGTACTGCAGCAGGGAATTTTGAAATGTTTTTAATAATGTCGTCAAGGTTACCGTCAGCCTCAGGTTTACCTTCAAGGGCCTTGTTCAGGTTGGTTACGTAAGCCTGATGATGTTTGCCGTGGTGAATTTCCATGGTCAGTTTATCAATGTGCGGTTCCAGAGCATCGGTAGCGTAAGGTAACGCCGGTAGTGTAAATGCCATAATGGTTATTATTAAAGTTTAAAAGTTTAATGTTGTGACGTAACAAATATAAGAGTTGAATGCTGTTTTTGTTCTAAAAAGTTTGTCAGTGTTGTGTATTAGTTGGTGGTTGATTGTTTATTGGGCCAAGGATATTTTTCACAAGCCACTAACCATTCTTCTCCACTGTGCATTCTTTGTGAAATAAGCTTCTGATAATAAGCGACCCTATCTCTGGCCCAATCATCAAAAGGATACCCTATTAGTATTTGCGTATGATTCTGTTGTTTTTTTAGTTGCCATTTAACATTAAGCATACCAAGTAATCTTTCCTGTTCAACAAACCAAATCCGCCTTGAATCTTGCCCTGCAACCCTGTCTGCTAATTCATATTTTGTGGCCATACTCAACGTAACACTATCGAAAACATGATAAAGGAGATCATCTAAATCCAATGCTAAATACCTGTAAATTTCATTGCCGCGTTCATTAGCTAAAAGATACAATTGGCCGTTATGATCAATATCTATGTATGGTTGTGCTTCTTCAAAATAGGTACCGTATGCTGGCAACAATGTTTCAGGAGCCTGGATTTTAAGTGCCAGTTCATCAACCATCTTTTTTATACAGGCTAAAGAAATAATCATACTTCTATAAAATTAAGATTAAGACTTACGAAGTTTTGAAAACTTCGTAAGTCTTCTATTCACTTTACTATATAATGATGCTACTTTTTCCTCTTCCCCTTAAAAAAATTTTTCACCAGTTCTGAGCACTCGTTTTCACGAATGCCGCCGGTGATTATTGTTTTGGGGTGCGTAATTTTCTGATTAAGCCTGCCAAAGCCCAGTTTGGTATCGTAAGCGCCAAACACAATTTTGCTTACCTGGAACCAGTACGATGCGCCCGCGCACATAACGCAGGGTTCCATAGTTACATACAGGGTACAGCCCTGCAAATACTTGCCCCCCATAGAGTTGGCAGCAGCGGTAAGCGCCTGCATTTCGGCATGGGCCGATACATCGTTCAACCGTTCGGTCAGGTTATGGCCCCTGCCTATGATCTTGCCGCCATGCACTACAATGGCGCCAATAGGTATTTCATCTTCCTCAAGGGCATAGCGCGCCTCTTTTAAAGCTTCGCCCATAAAAAAATCGTCGGGCGAAATAGAGGGCTCGTCCTCAAAACTGATATATTTCATTTTTGTTCCTTATCAAAGATTTTCAAATGCTTTTCTGTTGATACAATTATAAATAGGCCTATAATTGGCCCGGAGACAATCAGAAATAATGCGGTCAGGCCTCCCCTTAATTTGGGCGCTATAGCTATTTCTTTTAAGATAAAGGTGATAAGCAATCCTGCAACAACTAAAACCAAGCCACCTTTTAGCATACAGATAGCTGAATAACGGTTACCCTCTTCCCACATCTGCTGATTTTTTAATGACGATGGCATTCTGTAACCATACCCATTATTCATATTTTTTGGAGGGTACCTGTATAAGATGGCTCCCATTATGAGCGAAATCGCTCCGATCATTTGCGGTCCGGCTATCCATGTGGTAAAATTCATTTTAAACAAGTTTGCTGCCGTTAGGCACAGGTTTATCAATAGCTGCCAGTACAATGTCGCCATTTTCGTCGGCAAAGCCGGTCACCAGAAACTCCGACATAAATTTGCCGATCTGTTTTTTCGGAAAATTGATCACGCCTACTATCTGGCGGCCAACCAATGTTTCTTTGGTGTAGTGTTTGGTAATTTGCGCGCTCGACCATTTAATGCCAAACTCGCCAAAATCAACCCTAACCTTAATGGCAGGTTTACGTGCTTCCGGAAAATCCGCGGCCTCCAGGATGGTACCTACCCTGAGTTCTACTTTTTCAAAATCATGCCAGGCTATTGTTTCCATAATGGCAAAGGTAAATTATTTGCAGATGTGTACATTTCAAATGTGCAGATGTGCGAATAATTTTAGAGGTAAATTCGAGATACTTACTTGTGTTGTCGTTGCAGAGCGTAGCAACGAGATATTAAGCGGTACTTAATTTTGTCTAATCATTGTTCGGTCCAATTATTTCACGTTATATTTTATTGCGTCGGCTTTTACGGTTTGCTTTTCATCGTGCCCGGTGGTTTGCAAAATGATCACACCATCGGCTCCCAATGATCTGGCTTTTTCTGATAATTTTGTTTTGATGTAATCGGAATTGCTGCTAAACTCCATCGACAAATGGCCTATCACTTTATAATCCGGCTTAACGTCTTTAGCATCGTAATAAATGTCGGCCTTCGGTGTTGCCGGAAATGTATCGCCTACATAGGAAATAGGTGAACAGGCGGCCAGCAAAAAGCTAAAAACAAGCAGCAAACAATGTATTTTCAAGGTTTTCATTATCATAGGTATTTATGCTTAAGTTACTGAAAAACCATTCTGGTTTAAGCCTTTGCAGATTAAATTGCCGTAACAAATTTGTTAGTAACGACAACTAAAAACCACGTATCAATAATACGAGTTACGCCGGGCTAATCTCGCGATAAAGCGTAATCTCTATATCTAAATAACCTGTCCTGAGCGATAGCGAAGGATCTATTATACTCCTTGCAAATCGCCGATTAGATACCCTCTGCCGCGAGCTTGTAGCTCGTGGCCAGCATGGTTTCAGCTTTCAGCTGAATGTAAGCTGAAAGCTTACACAATGATTACCACGAGATACGCTGCGCTAAGCTCGCGGTAGAGAATAAGTTTCATTATATTCAAAAAATTGTCATTCTGAGCGACAGCGAAGAATCTATTATACTCCGCGCAAATCGTCGATTAGATTCTTCGTTCCTCAGAATGACAACTCAAAGCTAATCATCAAAACCCTTTTTTCCTGGTAATGCCCGGCTTGCGGGTTTTGCGGGCGGCGGGTTCGGCTACGCCTTCGGCACCATAGCTGCGGGCCATTTTGGCTATGCGCTCTTCGAGTGTCTCGGTGGTCAGCCGTTCGCGCCCCAAACTATCAACCATAATGGGGAAAGCAAAAGGTGTTGGGCGCTCAATGGTTTTGAGGATGATGTTTTGGGTGGCGATGCGTTGCAGGGCCGCCCTCAGTCTGAATTCTTCCAGCTGAAATGCCAGGGCCTCGTTATAAGCTTGCCGTATCAGCAGGTTATCGGGTTCGTACTCGGTAAAAACCTCAAACAACAGCGAGGTGGATGCCTGCAGGTGCTTATTTTTGATATGCTGACCAGGGTAACCGGTAAATACCAGCCCGCCGATGTGGGCGATATCCCGGAAACGGCGGCGGGCCATTTCATTGGCGTTTAGGCTGTGCTGAATATCATCCAACAGGTTATCTATCGAAAAAAAACTAACATCTTCCAGTACCTGCTCTATGGGGACATCCTCGTCGGTAAGCAGCTCAAAGCCATAATCATTCATGGCGATAGAGAAGCTGGCCGGTTTTATTTTACTGATACGAAAGGCCAGTAACGATGCCATACCCTCATGCACCAAACGCCCCTCAAAAGGATAAAACAACAGGTGATGCCCCTGACGCGATTTAAATGATTCGATCAAGAACTCGTGGCTCTGGGGCAGGTGCGACAACTGCTGCTGCAAATTGAACAAAGGTTTAAGGGCGATAACTTCCTCATCTTTTTCCACCCCGTGTGCTACCTCGTCCAGCTTATCCCTGAACACAGCCGCCAGTTGCGAGGATAGCGGCATGCGCCCACCGTTCCAGCTGGGGATAATGCCCTTGGTGGAATTCGATTTTTTCACGTAAGCCGTCATCTCCTTTACCCGCACAAACTCCAGGCTGCGCCCGGCAAACCAGAAGGTATTCCCTGGTTTTAATTTAGATATGAACGATTCTTCAATGGTACCCAAACTGCCCCCGCTGAGCCATTTAACCCGCACGCTCAGCTCGCTGGTAATGGTACCAATGCTAAGGCGATGGCGCATGGCCACCCTGCGGCTGTTCACTTTATAAAGGCCATTCTCTACCTCTACCTTTAAAAACTCATCATACTGGGCCAGGGTTTTGCCGCCGCTGGTGATAAACTCTAATAGCTGGCCAAACTCATTGCGGGATATATCGGCAAAGGCGTAGGTGCTTTTTACTTCGGTAAACAATTCATCGGCCCTGAACCCGTCTGACACGGCCAGCGTAACCATATACTGGATCAGCACATCCATCGTGAGCAGCATCGGGTCGCGGCTTTCAAATATCTTTTTTTTGATGGCTTGTTTGAGGGCCGCGCCTTCCAGCAGCTCCAATGAATGCGTCGGCACAAAATAAGCTCTGGAAACCGCGCCGGGATGGTGGCCGCTTCGGCCTGCCCGCTGCATAAAACGAGCCACACCTTTAGGGCTACCTACCTGCACCACGGTATCAACCGGCCTAAAATCGACACCAAGATCCAAACTCGAGGTACATACCACCAGCTTCAGCGCCTCGGCATGCAGGGCCTGCTCCACCCAATTGCGCAGCTCATTATCCAACGAACCGTGGTGCATGGCCATGATACCCGCATACTCGGGATAATTATCTAAAATGGCATGATACCATATCTCTGACTGTGAGCGGGTATTGGTAAATATCAACGTGGTTTTGCTACGGGCAACAATCTCCATTACCTGCGGCAGCAGCTTTAAGCCGATATGCCCCGCCCAGGAGTAATTCTCCACATTATCCGGAATGATCGACCGGATATCCAGCTTTTTATCCAGGTTGGCCCTCACCATCCTGATCCGCTCTGGCGGGAAATCGTTGCCCAGCAATACCTCGGCAGCCTGCTCCAGGTTACCGATAGTAGCGCTGATGCCCCAGATTCGGAGCGGGGTGTGAAGTGCGGAGGAGGTGCGAGGTGCGGGGTCCGAAGAAGGTGCGGGATGCGGGGTGAGAGGAGCGATAGAAGATACATTAGCTTCATTACTTCCTATTATTCCCATATCATTTTTCACTCCTCCTTTTCCGCTTTTCTCTCTCCGTTCCGCACTCTTCACTCCACTTTCTTCGTTCTCCTTATCCTTTCCTATCCGCTCCTCACTCCCCGATCCTCGCTCCCCACCCAAAACTTTCAACTTCGATAACCCCAACTCTACTTGTACACCTCTCTTGGTGCCTAACAGCTCGTGCCACTCGTCAATAACTACCACCTGCAGGTGGCTGAACATTTTGGGGTACTCCTTTTGGGCCAGCATCAGGTGCAGGCTTTCGGGTGTGGTGAGCAGTACCTCGGGCAATTTTCTTTTAAGGGCCTGCTTTTCGGCTGCCGGGGTATCGCCGGTACGGGTGGCAATTTGCCAGGGCAGGCCCATCTCCTCGCAGGCTTCCTGCATGGCCTTGCGGATATCATTGGTTAAGGCCCGCAGTGGGGTTATCCACAGCATAAGCAGGCCGTTATTTTTTTGCGTGGTGTAAGTATCCGGATGTTTGTTGATAAAATCGGCCAGGAAAGGCAAAAACAGCGCGAAGGTTTTACCGCTACCTGTAGGTGCATTCAGCAAACCTGAGTAACCAGCGAGATAGGCCGCTTCCATTTCCTGCTGAAAGGGAAACTGCTGCCAGTTTTTTTGCCTGTACCATTGCTGTATAACCTGTTGCCCTTTGGATGCCATGAATAGTTGAACAAATTAATGTTAATTTGGTTAGCCGTAATTAGCTTTGTCAACAAAATAAATATAATACTGTTGTTTAATATATGATCAGGAACACTTTTATAATACTGCTATGCGGCGCTTTATTTGCCTGCAATCAATCACCTAAAAAAGATAGCGCTGCCGATCAATCTGCTGATACCGGAAAGGTACAACAGCCGTTGCTTAACGATTCTACAGCCCCAAGCCCGGCAAGTACTGATACAAGCAAAATTAAAACAACCTCTACGCAGCTCATTGTACCCGGACGAAGCATTGGAAATATACAGTTAAATGAAGATGTTGCCAACGTGAGCACCACTCTTGGCCGGCCGGATAGCTCAGACGCTGCTATGGGCAGCTCATTAATGGTTTGGTTTGCCGGCCATAACCCGGCAGGTTACCGCACCAGTGTTTTTGCTCACCGCAATATGGGCGCCAAGGACGAGATCATCAGCCGTATCCGTAAGATCCTGATCACCTCGCCCGCATTTAAAACCGCCGAGGGTTTGGGCGTTGGCAGCCCCGAAGCCGACATTAAAAAAAGCTACGACCTGAAACCCACCAGCGACTATAAAAACAAGAACGGCAAAGTACAGGTATACACCGATATGGATAAAGGCATTTCTTTTGAGATAGATGCCACCGGCAAATGCGTGGGTGTGGTAGTACATCAACTGCATGATACGGCTGCGGCTTATTTGAATATGCATTGAGATTTTTATTGCATAGATTTATCCCCCGCCTGAAACCGCACTTATAGACTCACCCCGACATCGCTGCGCTTGTCGACCCTCTCTGCGCCTGCGCCGCAAAGAGGGTGAAAAAAAAATTTATCATTGCGAGTGTAACGTGGCAATGAGCCCCTCTAAATCTCCCCCAAAAGGGGAGACTTTAAAAAGATATTTTAAAGCCCTCTCCTTTAGAGAGGGTTGGGTGAGGCTCTTGCTTCGTCGTTCCTCCTTACAGCAATGACAAATTTCTCCAAGTCCCTCTTTCCGCCGCAGGCGAAGAGAGGGTGCCCGAGCGAAGCAACGGGCGGGTGAGTGGTTTATGCCCCACGCCATTTTTACTGACATTGCCGTAACCAGAAGATATTAAAAACAAAAGCCCCGCTTTTTCAGGCGGGGCTTTTGTTTTATGGAGAAAAACCTTATTTCTTTTCGGTCTTTTCCGGCATCAATATCAGTTTGATGAGGTTTTTGCCGCTCAGGTATTTGTTGGCGGCATCTTTAGTACTTTGCACGGTTATCTGGTCAAGGTTGCCTACGTGGTTCAGGATCTGATCAGGGTTTTCCTTGTTTTGTGAGGTTGAACCTAAGTAGCCTGCCCAGAAGATATTCTCCTTCAACTGTTCCTGGGTTGAGCGGGCTTCTTCGGCAGCAAACTTTTGAATATCGGTAGGCTGTGCACCGTTTTGTTTGATCTTGCCTATCTCTTCCATCGTAGCGTTGATCAGCTTGTCCACATTTTCGGGGGCGCATCCAAAATAAATAGAGATGGTGTACCTACCTGAAGGTAGTTTATGATAGCTTGCCCTAACACCGGGAGCATAAACACCGCTTTCCTGCTCGCGCAGGCGCTCAATCAGTTTAATGTTCAGCACTTCTTCCAGGGCATCCACCTGTAAGTTGTTAACATCGTTGTAATCATAGTCGCCGCTGAAAACCAGTTGAACTGTGCTTTTTTCACCAACACCTTTATTAACTGTTTTGCTCACCAGCCCGGCAGGCGGATGAATGTTCAGATTTTTAAAGGTTTCATTACTGTTGGTTGATGGCAGACCACCCAAATAGTGTTCCAGGTATGGTTTCACCGTTTCAATATCAAAACTACCTACCAGACTAAAGGTAAAGCCGCTGGCATCGGCAAACCTACTTTTATAAAACTCATAAGCTTTATCGAGCGAAGCCGAATTTAAACGGGCCGGCGTGGTAACCATACCCCTGAAGTTATAATTATTCATGACCGCCGATACAGTATCCTGAAACACGCTGGTTGGGTCAAGACTACGGTTGGCCAATACCGACCTTGTTTGGTCAATTTGCGATTGCCATATGTCTTTATCCTTACGCGGCTGGGTAAAATACAGGTAGATCAGCTGCATGGCTGTTTCAAAATCGGCAGGCGATACGTTGCCGGTTATTCCCTGCGTAAAATCACTGATGTATGGTGAAATACTTACGTTTTTACCGGCCAGCTTTTTATCCAGCTGCCCCTGGTTAAACTGGGCTATACCACTGCTGCCAACAATGCTCGAAGCCAGGTTTGCCGAAGTAAAATCATCGTCATTGGCTAAAGATGTACCGCCAAAAGAATAGCCGTTTATCAATATCTGGTTGTTACGGAAGTCGGTAGGTTTTAAAATCACCTTTACGCCGTTGCCAAGGGTTACCGTGGTTGTGCCAATGGCATCATCCTTCACCTCATTGGTGATCTTGCTGCCATCAGGTATTTTTTTCAGCAATGGGTCTGATGATACGTTATCTACGTAAGCGGTCAGGTTTTGTCCGGCTGTGCTTATCCATTGCAGGATAGTTTTTTCGTTAGGCAGCTTATCTTTTTCCTTATCCGGTGCTTCCACGATAACTACCCGGTTCTGATCACTGATAAATTTACCGGCCAGGGCATTCATTTCGGCCAGGGTTATTTTACCAATGTTGTTTACATAAAAATTATACTCGTACTCAATACCGGGGATGGCTTCGCCAGTTAAAAAGTTTTGCTGATATTCCTGCACAAAATTAGCCGAGCGTGTTTTATCCTTTTCCCGGTAGGCATTCCCCATTTGCACCAGGGCATCCTGCTTGGCACGTTCCAGCTCGGTAAGGGTAAAGCCAAACTTACGGGCGCGTTCTGTTTCGGCTACTACGGCTTTAACAGCGCCCTCAAGTTCGCCAGGGCGGGCAACAGCAATAGAGGTAAAAGCATCCTGCTCCCCAAAGAAACCACCATAGCTTGAGCGACCATATAAAAATGGCGGAGTAGCCTTCTGCATCAGCTCACCCAGGCGCGCGTTCAGCATCTGGTTAAATAATTGAACCCTCATTTGCTGCGTATAATCAGCCGTATTTTTAATAGTTGTGCCCGGATGTTTTACTATAATTTGAGCCAGAGTATACGGGAACTCCTTGTCCGTAGCTATTTTAACCGCGGTGCCTGGCGTAGCAGGTACCGTATATTTCACCCTCGGTTTTTCGCCCTGCGGGTTTTGCAGTTGCGAAAAGTTTTGTTTGATGAGCTCCTCTACCCTTTTCGGGTCGAAATCGCCCACGGCAATAACCGCCTGCAAATCGGGGCGGTACCAATCGTGGTAAAAACTCTTGATGGTTTCGGGCTTAAAGTTTTTCAGGATATCCTCTTTACCAATAGGTAAACGCAAAGCATAGCGCGAGTTATTTAACAACACAGGCAATATCTGCTGCTGCAAACGCTCCTGGGCATTTTTACCGCGCAGGCGTTCTTCCTCTAAAACCACGCCTCGTTCTTTATCTATTTCGGTAGGGTCAAAACTTACGTAGCCCGCCCAGTTGGCTAATATTTTAAAGCCGTTCTCAAAAATTTTAACGGTATCTGAGGGAATGGGTAATTGGTATACGGTTTCGTTAAATGAGGTATACGCATTCAGATCGGCGCCAAATTTAACGCCCGATTTCTGGAGGTAATCCACCATCGCGTTTTTCGGGAAGTCACGGGTGCCGTTAAAGGCCATGTGCTCGGTAAAGTGGGCCAAACCCAACTGATCGTCGGTTTCCAGTACCGAACCGGCTTTATTTACCAGATATAGTTCGGCTTTGTTTTTAGGTTCGGTATTTTGCCTGATGTAATAGGTTAAACCATTCGGCAGTTTGCCTATGATCACTTGCTTATCAACCGGTAACAGCTCGGCTTTAGCCTGTGGCGCTGCAGCGGCTGTTTTTCCTTTTGCCGGTGCTGCCGGCTTCTTTTTAACCTGGGCCGAAACGCTTCCTGAGGCAATGATGAATGCCAGCGCGACAGCAGAAAGCTTTAAGTTTAAATTCATATATTAATTAAGGAATATTTTTATACTAAGATGCTAAACGAAACCCTTAGTTACAAATTGTTAAAATGTTAATTATTCTTTGGCGTTGAAGCACTATCTGCCGCAAAGGCTTCCTTCATCATCTGCTCCAGTTCGGGCCGGTGATTGGCCATTACCTGTTGCCCTATAGTCATCCCTTTTTGCAATAAAAGGGGCGTTTTTGCACTCGCTTTTTTGCCTATGGGCGAACTATAAAAAGCTGTTAGTTGTTTGAGCTCATCTTCCGTAAATTCTCCGGCGTAGATTTTCGTGTACTCATTTTTAAGCACATCCCAGGCATAGTATTTTCCCATGAACGCCTGCATTACCTTTACATAAGAAGCGCGATGATTTTCAGCTATTTGCGCACTTGATGAATTGATCATATTGTTAATTATACCTGCAAATTGGGTATTAATACCCGTTGCTATCAGGTACTTTTCAGCAGCTTGCAAATGCGATGTTGTAAATGCAGGTGATGTTGTTTGCGCTTTTAATCCGGTAAATAAAAAAAGGAGCAGCACTGTGAAAAGGATAAGATTTGGTTTTAGTTTCATTGTTATATTTTAATAAAGATCTTTTTAACATAAAATCCCCACATCACCACCCAAAGTACGGCCACAGTAAATATAGCGCTTGCCAGCGATGCGTTTACGGGCGAAAAATAGGGTGCGAATAAGGTTTGATAAAGCGAGGCTCCATGAATTTTGATCATGCCCATATAATGAGGGATAAAACCCGACAGCACATAGGCCGTAATAGCATTGGTGCCGAAAACCACAAAAAAGTAAGTATACTTTTTGCGCCCCTGCACATCAATAAGCCAGTAACATAGGGCCAGCCCGGTGGTGGCCAAGCCTCCCGTGAATAGTACAAATGAGCTTGTCCACAAGGCTTTGTTGATCGGGAAAAACAGATCCCAAATGAGGCCCGCGATTACGGCCAGTACACCATAGGTGAACATCCAGCTTACTTTTACATTCTCGTCGCGGTCTTTCCGTTTAAGCCAGCTGCCCAGCCTGATGCCGAACAAACCGGTGGCCACCGCGGGTATAGTACCCAGCAAACCTTCCGGGTCCCAGGTGTGCGACTCTTTCCAAAGGTGGTTTGGAGTAAATATCAGTCTGTCTATCCACGCACCTATATTGGTGGCGGGTTCCAGGTTTGCATAGCCCACACCAGGTACCGGGATACAGGTCATGATAACACAGTAGCCAATTAAAGCGGATGCAAATATCCAATCACGTGTTTTTTGTGATGTTTTGAGGTAAAGGATGGTACAGATAAAGTAAACCAGCGCAATGCGAGGCAATACTCCCGGCAATCGCAGATGCGCCAGCCCGTTCTCCGGATGGAAAATAAATTGTGTTATCCAGGGAATCAAAAGCAATATCACCGTACGGCGCAGGGCCGATAATATCATTTTGCCATGCGGCATCGTAGCTTTTTTGCTTTCCATAGCATATACTACTGATACCCCAACCATAAACAGGAAGAAAGGGAAAACCAGGTCGGTAGGTGTACAGCCATTCCATTTGGAGTGCTCAAGCGGCGCGTATATGTGCCCCCAGTCGCCCGGGTCATTTACCAGTATCATCATAGCAATGGTAGCTCCGCGGAAAACGTCGAGGGAAAGGAGTCTGAAGTTCTGAGTTTTAAGTTGTGAGTTTTGAGTTTCAGTAGCCGGTTTAATCATATTTTATTCCCTTTTCTTATTTTATCAATTAGTGAAAGTAACATTCTACGCACTTCTGTATTTTGCTCATTTAACTCATTAAATGATTCATCCGTTAAATATTTCAGAGAATTAGCAATGAGGAAGCAATTTTCAACCTCATTGCTTGAGCCTAAAGACATTTGTAAAAAATGCACCAAATCGTTTTGAGTAAATCTTCCGCACCCTTCAGCAATATTATTTGAAATAGAGATAACTGCCCGTCTTGTTTGACTGGTCAAACCGTACTTTTCATCTGCAGGAAAACTGGAAGTATACTTATAAGTGTTAGTAATAAAGCTAAAAGATTTTTGCCACACTAATAGCTTTTTAAAATCTTGCATGTAAATCGAATATATTAATCAATAACTCAAAACTCACTACTCAAAACTAAACAGCTTAGAATATATACCGCTTAAATGCCTCCATCGCCTCGTATTCGGCCAGGCCAAGGCGGTCATAGCGCTGGGCGGTGTCGCGGGTGCGGTCTTCGGCTCTCACCCAGAACTCACGGGCATCATCACCCGGGAATACCGGACGGTCCTTTTGCGACTGGTGCTTGAAGATGGCATTTCGCTTGCGGATCACCTCCTGCGGCGAAAGCGGTACCGCCATCTCGATCTCAAACGGCTCAAACTCCTGCCATGCGCCGCGGTACATCCACAGCCAGCAGTCATCTACCCAGGCTTCTGTTCCCTTCAGGCGTTTCAGTGCCGCCAGGATAATATTGAAACATACCAAATGCGTTCCGTTCGGGTCGGCAAAGTCACCGGCTGCGAAGATCTGCTGCGGTTTTACTTTTTGCAGCAGGTCGATGGTCAGCTGGATATCCGCTTCGCCTGCCGTATTCTTTTTGGTCTTGCCTGTTTCGTAGAAAGGCAGGGCCATAAAATGGATATGGTCGTCAGGTAAACCGGCATAGCGTGCACCCGAGATGGCTTCCGTTTTGCGGATAAAGCCCTTCACGTTGCGGATCTCCTGGGTATCGATCTGGTTGGGTTGTTTCTGCGGGAAAAAGGCACGCA
>NZ_JBCECK010000138.1:0-13204 GCF_039207105.1 Mucilaginibacter sp. | reverse complement strand
ATGATAGAAGTTGCCTTTGGGCAATACAGAACCCGGCTTACAGATTTGCTGCTGATTTAAATAACCTCTTTCTGCAAACAGGAAGGGGTTATTTTTGTTACAAAGCCAAGTGTTTATTTTTCTATACAAAAATCTTATATATTAGCGGTTCACAGCCCCCATTTACTGAATAAAAATATGGCTAAAATTTTAATAATTGATGATGAGCGGTCAATACGTAATACCTTACGTGAAATACTTGAGTATGAAGACTATGAAGTTGAAGATGTAGATAACGGTGTTGACGGTTTACAACTGATTGAGAAAAAGGATTACGACCTGGTACTATGCGATATAAAAATGAACCGCATGGACGGCATGGAGGTGCTTACCGAAGGTTTAGCAATAAAGCCAGACCTGCCTTTTATTATGATATCTGGTCATGGTACGGTTGAAACGGCCATTGAGGCAAGTAAAAAAGGAGCGTTTGATTTTATATCCAAACCACCAGATTTAAACAGACTGCTGATCACCGTACGCAACGCGCTCGACCGTGGAAGCCTGGTTGTTGAGGCCAAAGTATTAAAACGCAAAGTTTCAAAGGTTAGGCCTATTTTGGGTAACTCACAAGCTATTGTAAAAATAAAAGAAACCATTGATCGTGTAGCACCTACCGACGCACGTGTATTGGTAACCGGAGCAAACGGTAGCGGTAAAGAGTTGGTTGCCCGCTGGCTTCACGAAAAATCAAATCGATCAAGTGCACCTATTATTGAGGTTAACTGCGCTGCTATCCCTTCTGAATTAATTGAAAGCGAACTATTTGGGCACGAAAAAGGCTCTTTTACTTCGGCCATTAAACAACGTATTGGTAAGTTTGAATCAGCTAATGGGGGCACGCTTTTTCTTGATGAGATTGGCGATATGAGCCAATCGGCACAGGCTAAGGTATTACGTGCCTTACAAGAAAACAAGATAACCCGCGTAGGCGGCGAAAAAGAGATAGATGTCGATGTTCGCGTGGTAGCCGCAACCAATAAGGATCTGCTTAAAGAGATTGAGGCCGGAAACTTCCGTATGGACCTTTACCATCGCCTCAGCGTGATCCTGATACATGTACCACCATTGATTGAGCGCAAAGATGATATACCGCTGCTGACTCAAAGCTTTTTGGATGAAATTTGCAATGAGTACGGTATGCCGGTTAAAAAAATATCTGACTCTGCGCTTGAAGCACTTAAATCCTTACCGTGGACAGGTAACATTCGTGAGCTAAGAAACATGGTTGAGCGCTTAATTATATTAAGTGATAAAACCATAACCGATAACGATGTGAGGTCATTTGCGAATCCATCAACCCCTGTAGTGGCAGGTGGCGAAGGTGATAGCGCGCCTCAAACAGACTTCGACCAATTTAACAACTTTCAGGAGTATAAGGATTTTGCCGAACGTGAGTACATCAAGTTCAAACTTGAAAAAAACAACTGGAACGTATCAAAAACAGCCGACGATATTGATATTCAGCGAAGTCACTTATACAGCAAGATCGAAAAATTCGGTCTAAAGCGTGGTGAATAGCGTTAACTTATTTATTAAAAGCGGGTTGCAGTAATGTGATCCGCTTTTTTTATTAGCTTAAATTGCTTAAAATTGTTTAAATCCAATCACTCATGAAATTAAACCTATTCTGCCTTGCTTGCGCTATCGTAATTACTGTATCATGTACTCAACAAAAAGAAACAAAAACTGAACAAAAAGCGCCCCAACCGCTTATTGGTACCTGGCATTTGATATCCAGTAAAAGCATAGCCAAAGGAGATACAACAGTAACTACTCCGCCTAAAGACCAGGAAATGGTTAAAATATTCAACGGTAGTGATTTCGCTTTTTTCACTCACGATCTTAGAAAAGGTAAAGTAAGCAAACCCGTTTTTGATTCAGGCAGTGGTACTTACGTATTGGAAGGTAATAATTACTCGGAGCACCTTGCCTATTGTAACTACCGTGACTGGGAAAACCGCGATTTTAAATTCACTGTTAAGTTTAAAAATGACACACTGATTCAGAGTGGTATTGAAAAAATAGACAGCTTAAATATCGATCATGAGATTATTGAAACCTATGTAAAACTGCGTTAAGGCTGATTTAAAGCAATACCTAATTATTTCTCTTTTTCAAAATCCCCTAAATGTTATCACCAAACAAATTTGTTTTTGTATTAAGCGCCGTATGTCTATTTTTTAGTAATTGTAGGTTCCCTAAATCGTACAATGATAAAGCCAGAACTATTGTTGACCATGTCACTATTACAAAAGATGATCTGAAAAACGACACCTCATCGGTAAACGCCACACCTTTAAAAAACATGTTTGGTGTAAATACCTACGAATGGAACTTTTTGGAAGATCCGGCTAACCCACATCTTAGAAACCGTATTTATGAGGCCAACATGGATGTTATCAAATCTTTCAGTTCTGTACGGCATTATATGAACTGGAATAAACTGGAAAACACTAAAGGTAATTATACTTTTAACCCAACTAATAATGGTGGCTGGAATTACGATTTGATTTATACCCGATGCAAACAAGACGGCATTTTAGTTTTAGCCGACCTGAAAAATTGCCCTACCTGGTTAGTAAGCACCTACCCTGCCGATCTGCAGGATAATGAGAATGTACCTGCCCCCTACGGACCCAGTCGAAGCCTTCCCTCAACATATGCCGATCAGGCGCGTACAGCGTTCCAGTTTGCGGCACGATATGGCTACAACACAAATATTAACAAAGCTTTGGTTAAAGTTGATAGCCGTCCCCGATGGGCAAACGATACACCTAACGTTGTTAAGATTGGCTTAGGGCTTATTAAATATATTGAATGCGATAACGAGCGTGACAAATGGTGGAAAAGCGAAGCGGTGCAGCAAACTCCGGAAGAATATGCAGCCAACCTATCTGCATTTTATGACGGCGACATGGGCAAATTAGGCAATAACGCGGGTGTAAAAACGGCTGACCCTGATATGCAGGTAGTTATGGGCGGCTTGGCATCTTGTGATGTGAACTTTGTAAAAAGAATGGTGGAATGGTGCAAAAAAAATCGTGGCTATAAACCCGATGGTAGTGTAAACCTTTGTTTTGATGTGATCAATTTTCATTTTTATAATAATGACGGTAATATTTTAACACATGAACATGCTACAACAGGAGTAGCTCCAGAGCTATCAATGGCGGGTACTATTGCCGATTCTTTTGTAAAATATGCAAACACGCTTACCCAGCATCCACCGGTTTGGGTTACCGAAAGCGGCTATGATATTAATCAGGGTAGCTATCAAAAAGCGGTTGCCATTGGTGACAAATCGGTTTTAAATACACAGGCCGATTGGATACTGAGAACTTCATTATTATATATGAGGCATGGTATAAAAAGAGTATTTTACTATCAATTACTTGATGATACTCCAAATTCAGGTGTACAATACGCTACATCGGGCTTAGCTGTCAATGGAAAACCAAGACCGGCAACCAATTTCATCTTGCAAGCAAATAAATTAGTGGGTGACTATACCTATAGCAAAACTATTAATGCTGACCCGCTGATTGATAAATACATTTCGGGCACTAAATCAATGTATGTACTAACCATACCCGGTCAAAAGAACAGAACAAGCAATTATACATTGAATTTAGGCTCTGCTACAAAAGCCAATATTTATACATTATCGGTTGGGGCAAACGTTGCAGTTAAAACACAAGCTGCCACCCCAGCAGGCAAATTAGTTATAAAAGTTTCCGAAACCCCCATTTTTGTGGAGCCCGTTACTTTATAAACCCATCTGATTGGTGCTAAAAAGGGCTATCTTAATGATTGGGATAGCCTTTTTTGATTTAAAAACTCACATTACAAAATCTCATCTTAAAAAGCTATTTTTGCGGTTCAATGGAGCACATTCGTAATTTTTGTATCATAGCACATATTGACCACGGTAAGAGTACTCTTGCTGATAGGTTACTGGAATATACTAACACTATAACGCAGCGCGAATCGCAGGCACAATTGCTTGACGATATGGATCTGGAACGCGAACGCGGTATTACCATAAAAAGCCACGCCATCCAAATGGATTATGAGCTTGATGGCCAAAAATATGTTCTGAACCTGATTGACACACCCGGACACGTGGATTTTTCATACGAAGTTTCACGTTCTATTGCAGCCTGCGAAGGTGCATTGCTAATTGTTGATGCGGCACAGGGCATACAGGCACAAACCATATCAAACCTTTATCTGGCTTTAGAAAACGACCTGGAGATCATTCCCGTTTTAAATAAGATGGACTTACCCGGCGCTATGCCCGAGGAGGTAAAAGATCAGATTGTTGACCTTATTGGCTGCAAACGTGAAGATATTTTGGCGGCATCTGGTAAAACAGGAATGGGCGTACATGATATATTACGTGCTATTATTGAAAGAGTGCCTGCACCCGTTGGCGACCCTAAAGCACCTTTACAGGCGCTTATATTTGACTCTGTATTTAACTCCTTTCGCGGCATCATCGCTTATTTTAAAGTAGTGAATGGTGAGATCAGAAAAGGAGACAAGGTAAAATTCGTAGCTACAGAAAAACAATACCTGGCCGATGAAGTAGGAACACTTAAATTGCGTCCGATGGCAAAAGATGTAATTAAAACCGGAGATGTAGGTTATATTATATCTGGTATTAAAGAAGCCCGCGAGGTTAAGGTTGGTGATACCATAACCCAGGTTGATCGTCCTTGCGAAACTGGTATACAAGGCTTTGAGGAGGTTAAACCTATGGTGTTTGCCGGCATCTATCCGGTTGATACCGAGGACTATGAAGAACTTCGGGAGTCGATGGCCAAATTACAGTTAAACGATGCTTCGCTGGTATTTGAACCAGAATCTTCCGCTGCGCTTGGTTTTGGTTTCCGTTGCGGTTTCCTCGGAATGTTGCACATGGAAATTATCCAGGAACGTTTGGAGCGTGAGTTCAACATGACGGTAATTACTACCGTACCCAACGTATCGTACATTGCACACACTACCAAAGGCGAGCCTATTATAGTAAACAATCCATCAGATTTACCTGATCCGAGTAAAATTGACTTCGTAGAGGAACCTTTTATTAAGGCTACTATCATTACCAAGTCTGATTTTGTTGGTTCGGTAATGTCCCTTTGTATACAAAAACGTGGTATGATCATGAATCAATCATATCTTACTTCTGACCGTGTTGAGCTGATTTTTGAGATGCCAATGGGTGAGATCGTTTTTGACTTTTATGATAAATTAAAAACCATATCTAAAGGTTACGCTTCGTTTGATTACCACCAGATAGGTTACAGACAATCTGACCTGGTAAAATTAGATATCAGATTGAATAGTGAGCCGGTAGACGCACTGTCGTCACTAATACACCGTAGCAATTCATATGATTTTGGTAAGAAGATATGTGAAAAACTAAAAGAACTTTTACCACGCCAGCAGTTTGAGATCGTTATACAAGCTTCTATAGGTGCTAAGATCATTGCGCGCGAAACAGTGAAAGCTATGCGTAAGGACGTTACCGCCAAATGTTATGGTGGTGATATTTCCCGTAAACGTAAGTTATTGGAAAAACAGAAACAAGGTAAAAAACGCATGCGCCAGGTAGGTAACGTAGAGATACCGCAATCGGCATTCATGGCAGTTTTAAAATTAGACTAAGCCCCCAGCCCCTAAAGGGGTGCTTGATAAGCAGGTTGGGCAAATAATTATATAATTTATACACAATCGTTCCCCCTTTAGGGGGTTAGGGGGCAATATGCAACTACTCGACGGAAAATACGTATCAGAAAAACTTAAGGTTGAAATAGCTAAAGAAGCAGCTAAAATATTAGAAAGAACGGGCCGCCAGCCTCATTTGGTAGCCGTTTTGGTTGGTCATGATGGCGGCAGCGAAACTTACGTAGCCAGCAAAATGAAAAATTGTGAAAAGGTGGGTTTCAAATCGACCCTTGTACGCTACGAAGATGATGTAACAGAAGAAGAACTTCTGAAAAAGGTAGAAGAACTGAATGCTGATGCCGATATTGACGGTATTATTGTACAATTACCTCTTCCTAAACACATCGACCCTGAAAAGGTAACCGAGCGCATTGATCATCGTAAGGATGTAGATGGATTTCATCCCGTAAATCTGGGACGTATGCAGCGTAACCTGCCTTCGTTTATACCTGCCACTCCTTATGGTATTACACTAATGCTTAAAGAGTACGGTATTGATACCGTAGGCAAACACTGTGTGGTAGTTGGCCGTAGTAACATTGTAGGCTCACCAATGAGCATCTTAATGGCTCGCAACACTACGCCCGGTAACTGCACCGTTACCATTTGCCACAGCCGTACACCTGATATTAAAAGCATTACCTTGCAGGCCGATATTTTGATTGTAGCCATTGGTAAAAAGAATTTTATCACTGCCGATATGGTGAAGGATGGTGTGGTGGTGGTTGATGTGGGCATGAATCGCGAAACCTCTGCCCTAACCAAATCGGGCTATAAACTGTATGGCGATGTTGATTTTGAAAATGTAGCGCCAAAAGCATCATGGATAACCCCGGTACCGGGCGGTGTTGGTTTAATGACCATCATAGGTTTATTAAAAAACACCCTGGCATCAGCTAACAAAGAAGTTTATCAATAAGTAAATAAGGGCTTGAATAAATTCATTCAAGCCCTTATTCTTTTCACTTGCCCCTCAATTTATCCCACAAGGAAATTATACCAACGTAAATTTCATTGCCTCTAATTTCTACCGGATAAGTTTCCACAAAATCGTTTTGTCCTGCTCCCCCCTTTCCAGTTTTCACATCATAAGTATATCGGTGATAAGGACAAACAATTTTTCCCTTTACACAAAGTCCTTCGCTTAAATCCGCACCAGCATGCGGGCAAACAGATGAAAGTGCATAAATACGTTCTTCATAACCTATAAGGCAAATGTTTTTCCTGCCTACCTTTACCTTGGCAATAAACGGCTTACCGGTAATTTGAATACCGGGTATTTTATACCATTTCATTATAAATTAGTGGTTAATTGCAAGGATAGCTAAAAATCGATCTTTAAATTCATTACCGATGGATTCTTGATCACCTCATCCATACTGGTAACGAGCGTTACACTTCGCCTGTCGGCAGATAATACTGCTTTTGAATTATTCAATTTTTTAACCGGTTTCGCAAATTTCAGGATCACCTTATAAGGCATATCAATCAACATGGCTTTAGCCATCATAAAGGTTGATTGCGTTTTCTTTAAAAAAGCATTGAATTTTGCTTTATCAATTATCCGGTAAAATTTATGAGGAGTAATATCGTATGAATAATAATCCTGTCCGGCCACCATCTGCCGGGCATCAAAGGTTTTAGAAGCTTTTTCCGGGCTTGTAAAAGCATTGATCCTGCTGTTAAGAGCTATTTTTGAAAGGTTTTGAAGATAGTATTGGAGATCGGCAGCGTTTTTGGCAACATGGGTAATGTTAACCTTCATGATACTCTTTTTAAGGTTCATATTAATAGAGAGGTCACTGCTTTTGGCCATATTGCTTTCCTCAACACTCATTGTCTGTTGTGTACTATCGGGCATTGCACTATAAAAGTTGAGCGTTGTATCTTTTACCAGGCTGAATTGGGGAGTTTCTTTCAACGAGTCCGACATGAGGTTTACCAAAACCGATACGGCTTTGCTCATATCAAAACCATAAATAACATTACAGCTACCGTCTGTTTTAAAATCGTATTGCTCCTCGATATCAACACATGAACTTAAGCAAAACATCATTAAAAACGCAAGAAGAACGTAGAGTTTTTTCATAGCTTAAGGTTTTGCGCTTAGTCAGACTTTCATGATCATGGTTTTACAACGACAATTTAATTGTCGCAATATAGGTTAAAATTAAAGTAATAATAAAAATTATTAACGACAATAAAAAGCGTAAAAGTAAAAACGTTTACCTTATGCTTACCATTCATGTTTATGCTTTCGCGTTAAATTAGGTACCTTTGCAAAATATTATGGCACACCAGATTCCAGACGACGGCACGCTGCTTCCACTAATGGAAGAATTTTATACGATACAAGGCGAAGGATATAATACAGGTAAAGCAGCTTATTTTATAAGGCTTGGTGGTTGCGATGTTGGCTGTCACTGGTGCGATGTTAAGGAAAGCTGGGATGCTGAATTACATCCGCTTACAGCTGCTGATCAAATTGTGACTAACGCTTCGGTACACCCTTCAAAGGCTGTTGTAGTAACCGGCGGGGAACCGTTAATTTATAATTTAGATTACCTGACCACCGAATTGCATAACAAAGGTATCAAAACTTTCATTGAAACCTCTGGCGCCTACCCTCTGTCAGGTGATTGGGACTGGATCTGTTTATCACCTAAAAAGTTCAAAGCTCCCATACCTCTTGTTGCCGAGCATGCACATGAATTAAAGGTTATTGTTTTTAATAAATCAGATTTTGAATGGGCCGAATATCATGCCAAAATGGTTTCGCCGGATTGTAAACTTTATTTACAACCTGAGTGGTCAAAATCAAAAGAAATGACCCCACTTATAGTTGATTATGTAATGAATAACCCACAATGGGAAATATCATTGCAAACACATAAGTATTTGAATATCCCCTAATATTTGTATATTACGATATTAATTATCGTATCAAACAGATGAAAATTGTAATCTTCCTGATGGTATCAATTTTTTTCTCTGTTACCGCATGGTCGCAGCAAAGCCCATATACCACGACCAACAAAAACGCGATAAAATATTTTGCAGAGGCTAATCAAAACATCGACGATCATCTATATGACGAAGCGATAAGCAACCTTCAGAAAGCTGTAGGAGAAGATCAAAGGTTTATTGAGGCCCGTGTACAATTGGCTGATGTATTTCGTTTAAAACACCAGTATAAACAAGCTATTGAGCAATATACCAAAGTTATAGCATTTAACCCTGATTTTAACCGTGCGGTTTATCTTAAAATTGGCGAGATAGAAATATACGAAGCACAATACACACAGGCTCAGCAGCACCTTGAAAAATATTTGACTTACCCAGGCATTACCCCACAAAACATTTCATTTGCTCAAAAGCTAATTACCGACGCAAAATTCAGTATTCAAGCCATGCAGCATCCGGTTGCCTTTAAACCGGTAAACATGGGTCCCGAAATCAATACGACTAATGATGAATATCTGCCGGTAGCTACCGCAGATGAGAGTATGCTGATATTTACCCGAAAGATCAACAACAATGAAGATTTTTATAAAAGCAGCTATGAAAACGGCAAATGGCAAACAGCCAGCTATTTGAGCGACCAGATAAATACCGATAAATATAATGAAGGCGCTCAATCCGTATCGCAGGATGGTAAATACCTGTTTTTTACAGGTTGCAATCGCCCTGATGGAATGGGACGGTGTGATATTTATATTGCACAGAAAACGGATGACGGCTGGGATAAACCTGTTGATTTGAGTGCTCCGGTAAATACAACAGGCTGGGAATCGCAACCATCAATAAGCGCCGACGGACGAACCCTTTATTTTGTAAGTAATCGCGCCGGCGGTTATGGCGGTTATGACATTTGGAAATCAACACTTACAGATAAAGGCTGGGGCAAGCCCGAAAACCTTGGCCCTAATATTAATACAGCTTATAATGAACAATCGCCATTTATCCACCCCGATGACAGCACACTTTATTTTAGTTCAAATGGCTGGCCGGGTTTAGGAAATAAAGATTTATTTGTAAGTCGGCTAAGTAAGGATGGGCAATGGCAAAAGCCGGAAAATTTGGGTTATCCTATTAACTCCAATGGTGATGAAAATGGCCTTTCATTAACAGCGAATGGTAGTTATGCCTTTTTTGCGTCAGACAATCTGAATGGCTTTGGCGGGTATGATATTTACACTTTTGAACTTCCGGTAAATGTAAGGCCACATCTGGTAACTTATGTAAAGGGTACTGTTCGGGATGCGCAAAGTAATACACCAATCGAAGCTACCATTGAGATCATTGATCTGCAAAGTAACAAACCCGTTTACCAGGATTACAGTAATGATAAAGACGGAAGCTTTTTAGCTACAATTACTTCAGGGAAAAACTATGGCCTTAACATTTCAAAAAGCGGTTATATGTTTTACTCTGAAAACTTCTCATTGGTAGGCTATAAAACCAAAAACCCGTTCAATATTTCGGTTTCTTTATCACCTATTGATGTAGGCAGTAAGGTAATTCTTAAAAACATTTTTTTTGATACCAATAAATTTGATCTCGAATCAGAGTCAAAAGCTGAGCTACAAAAGCTGATAGAATTTTTAGCTGTCAATCCTTCCGTGCATATTGAAATATCCGGCCATACAGACAATGTAGGCACAGCGCCTATAAATCAAACCTTATCAGAAAACCGGGCAAAATCTGTATACCAATATCTTGTAGCTAATGGCGTTATTAACACACGCCTGGTTTATAAAGGCTATGGCGAAACACAGCCTATCGCTCCTAACGATACGGACGATAACCGCGCTAAAAACCGCCGCACTGAATTTAAGATCATATCTAAATAGAGCTTAAGAGTAGTCAATAATAAATCACAAAAAAAGCCTTTAGGATGATCCTAAAAGCTTTTAGTTACATTTTTTAAATAACAATTTAGTTTCCCATCTCAGAAATGAACTTGATACGCATCAATTGCACTTCTTCACGGGTGTAATCATCATTACCTAATTCAGCTAAAGCATCATCAATGGAATCAGCTTCGGCAGTACGGAAATAATCAAATACCTCTTCCTGTTTATCCTCATCAATCACCTCGTCTATATAATAGTTCAGGTTGAGCTTTGTACCAGAGTTTACAATAGTTTCCACCTCTTTCAATATCTCTTCATAGGTGAGCCCTTTTGAGGCCGCAATGTCATCCAGATTTAAATGACGGTCAATATTTTGAATAATGAAAACCTTAAGCGCCGATTTATTGGCGGCACTTTTGATCACCATATCAACCGGACGGTCAATATCATTATCCTCTACATATTTTTGAATCAGATCGGTAAATGGCTTACCAAACTTTAAGGCTTTACCAGCGCCAACACCCGAAATTTGTTTTAGCTCCTCAGTAGTAATAGGGTAATGCGTACACATCTCTTCAAGAGATGGATCCTGGAATATCACAAACGGAGGTAACCCTTTTTGCTTAGCCAGTTTTTTACGCAGATCCTTAAGCATTTGCAGCAGCTGGGTATCCAATGCTCCTCCGTTCTGTTTAGGGCCGTCTGCATCATCGTCGTCATCTGTAGCCTCAATTACCTTGTTCAGTATAAAACGGATACTGTGCGGATTATCAATAAATGAATTACCAGTTTTTGTAAGCCTTAATAAACCATACTGGTCAATATCCTTTGAAAGATAATTATTCAACAAAGCCTGCCTCAGCAACGAGTTCCAAAGATTTTTACCCTGCTCTTTACCTGATCCATAATAATCAAGCAAGTCATGCTCATAATTCTTAATCTGGGCATTCTCCTCACCCATCAATATGCTAATGATATGATGATCGTCAAATTTTTCGCCGATATGCCTGATCAGGCTTAATGCTTTGTGCAGGTGCTCTTCGCCATCAAAATGATCTTTGTGACCGCAGCAATTATCACACATACTGTTACAACCTGCTTCATTAAAGTTTTCACCAAAATAATGCAGCAACTGTTTACGGCGGCATACTGAAGATTCACAGTAATCTATAACTTCTTTTAATATCTGGGTACCTATTTCGCGTTCTGCTACAGGTTTATCTTTCATAAACTTTTGCAGCTTGTCAATATCCTTTTCAGAATAAAATGCCACGCATACACCTTCACCCCCATCACGGCCTGCGCGTCCGGTTTCCTGATAATAGCCTTCCATGCTCTTAGGAACATCATGGTGTATCACATAGCGCACATCTGGTTTGTCTATACCCATACCAAAGGCAATAGTAGCTACAATCACCTCTACATCTTCCATCAGGAATTTGTCTTGTGTATCGGCACGTACCTTAGGGTCTAAACCGGCATGGTATGGCAGTGCCTTAACACCATTTAAATTAAGTGCTTCGGCCACTTCCTCAACCTTTTTACGACTCAGGCAATATATAATTCCAGATTTTCCCTGGTTTTGTTTTACAAACTTCACAATCTCTTTTATTACGTTACGCTTTGCACGTACTTCGTAAAAAAGATTAGAACGGTTAAATGATGATTTATAAACGGTAGCATTGTTCATTTGCAGGTTTTTCTGAATATCCTGCTGAACTTTTGGAGTTGCGGTAGCTGTTAATGCGATGATAGGAATATTTTCGCCAATATTGCTGATAACCTGCCGTATTTTGCGATACTCAGGTCTGAAATCATGCCCCCATTCTGAAATACAATGTGCTTCGTCAACAGCTACGAACGATACCTGATTAAGGCGTAAAAAATCAATATTTTCTTGTTTGGTTAATGATTCAGGTGCTACGTATAATAATTTGGTTTTGCCACCTAATACATCTTCCTTAACCCGGGCTATATCTGATTTAGTAAGTGATGAATTTAAAAAATGGGCTATGCTATCTGAGCCTCCAAAGGCCCTTAACTGATCTACCTGATTTTTCATTAAGGCTATCAGTGGTGAAATTACTATTGCAGTGCCTTCGCTCATTAACGCGGGCAACTGATAACACATTGACTTTCCGCCACCGGTTGGCATAATTACAAACGTATCATTACCGGCCAGGATGTTCGTTATAATCGCTTCTTGCTCCCCTTTAAAGTTGTCGAATCCGAAAAAATTCTGGAGATTATCAAATAACGACTTCTTAGTTTCTATCATTATATTAACTTGATCTTGAATTGTATTAAAAGTTTAAAGTAACAAAATTTTATGATTAAACGATGGATTTACTTTTTAATTTTATACAAATATGATTATTAAATGAAAAACATTTTTCCCCATTTGTGTATTTAAATTGCGAACAAATAGTATACCGTATTATTTAGTTTTATTTAATGTATTATTAACAGATTATTGTACACTTTTACCAAGGCTAAAACCAAATAAAAACTCTTTTTACACCCTATGAATAAAAACAATTATGCGATCATTATGGCCGGCGGCATCGGCAGCAGATTTT
>NZ_JBCECK010000137.1:0-13556 GCF_039207105.1 Mucilaginibacter sp. | reverse complement strand
TACAGATTATAAAGTTTCAAATGATAAGTAGTATTCATAGCCAGTTTAACCCCTATGTGGCTGTTATAGTTTTATTGGCAATTGGAATAGGTGCTTATGGGCTTATGAATTTGAGTGCCGCATTTAAGATACCTAATTACCGGGCCGATATTGAACAGTCGGACAAATTTATCATAGGTTTTTTTAACGTCATTATCAGCGTTATCGCACTTTTTGTGACATGGTTGGCTGCCAGATAGCTAACCGGAATTAGTATAATTTAAGAATTTAAATAAGGTTATGATTAAGCAGGAAAGATTATCGTTAAGTAGGCCATTACTCAAAACCAAAGGTTTTTCAACATTGCATGTGCAGATATTTGAATACATTTTAGTAGGCAAAACAAACCGGGAAATAAACAGGATACTTGGTTATACACAACGTTCGCACGCGGTTGTTGACCATTCGCGCAAGGTAATGTATAAACTGCTGGCGATGGAAGATCTGCATAAAGCAGATTTTGTTGAGCGGGTAATTTATCCTCGAAAATTCCAGTTTTGGTGGATGAAATTGCTTACTAAGCATAAGGCTGAATTGAAGTTAATGGCCATAGCACCAAAGTTTTACGAATAAAAATATTGCGATTAAAGATCGCGATTAACTGATCCGGTAGTTATGAGCAATGAACGCATTAGTAAATGCATCATTGCTCATTTTTATTTTAATTAATGTGCTTAACTGCCTGGTTTATGTAATCTTGCAAGCTTGTTTTAGTTTTTTCTGTGATGGTGCCTTTGCCTTGAGCATGAACCTGTCCGGATATTACCAAATCCGTCATTTCTATAAAGTTCTTAATGGCATCATCTGAAAATCCGGCCTTTTTTAAAGTCTCGCCCCACTGACTACGAGGTACCTGTTGCGCTGTCACCTTCTTATCAATTGCTTTTGAAAAAGCTGTAGCCACATCGGTCGAGGTGTAAGCTCTCGGGCCAAATAATTCGTAAATGTTGCCATCATTATTTTCATCTTCAATAACTTCTGTAGCAAATTCAGCAACATCAATAGGTGATATCATAGGTATAGCCAGATCAACAGGATAAAAAGTAGGCAAGATGCCTTTTTCTTTAATTGCTGATAAATACAACATCCAGTTGCTGTAATAATAAGCGGGCCTGATAAATGTTTGCTCAATATCCATACCTTTAAAGGCATGCTCCAAAAAATACGACATGAGTAAATTGCCGGTGCCTTTATCATACTGAGCACCCATAGACGATAAGCCAACTACTTTTTTCACCGGCGAGCTTTCCAGGGCTTTCCTGATATTTGCCAGGCTCTTTTTAGCATCACCCAATATATCATCACCCTTGCCCGTTTCGGGTGTTATTACAAAAAGTGTTGAACCATTTTTAAATGATTCTGTTAATGCGCTAAGGTTAAAAGTGTCGGCAACGGCTATATGTGCGCCCTGTTTTTTGAGTTGCAGGCCTTTTCCTTCATTTCGTACAATGCCTTTTACCGGTTGTTGTGTTTGAAGCAGGTTGCTCACAATCGCGCTCCCAACCTGCCCTGATGCTCCAAGTATAATATTCATAACTTAATAATTACTTATAATTCATCCGGATATGAATGAAGCAAATATTAGTCCAGATAGTTTTTAAATTCAGCGGATGCACCTACGAAACTAATTAGTGTAAAAAGAACATTAAATTATTAGAAATTAAAGAAATTTAATAATAGTATTATATACTATTAACAGTTAGTGCTTATAACTATATATAAGCATGATATAGGGTTAAAATGTTTTATAAGTAAAATCATACCGTAGGTATAGTCCCGCCGTCGATTACAAATTCAGTCCCGCTTAGGTATTTGGCCCGGTCAGATGACAGGAAAGCTACCAGTTCGGCCACTTCTTGGGGCATAGCAGGACGCCCCATCGGAATACCTCCTAACGAGTCCATTAAACTCTGTAACCCTTCCCTATAACTTTTACCGCTGCTTTTGGCTATGTTTTTAATAAATGTTTCAGCAGCTTCCGTTTTGATAAATCCTGGTGAAACTGTTAATACCCTAACACCTTTGGGTGAAACCTCGTTTGATAGGCTTTTGCTATAATTGGTTAACGCGGCCTTGGCAGCCGCATAGGGCAAGGTTGAATCATAAAGCGGCAAAGAACGCTGGATAGACGAAATGTGGATGATAACGCCCGAACCTTGTGTCAGCATCACTGGCAGCAAACCTCTGTCTAACCTAACCGAGGCAAGTAAGTTTGTATTAATGGCATCGTCCCAGTGCTGGTCATCAAGTGCCGCGAAACCTCCGTTAGGTGCCGAAGAGCCCCCTGCATTATTGATCAGGATATCAACACCATTAAAGCGGCTCAGTACCTGGTTAATTACCTCGTCGATACCTGCACGGGTACTGATATCGGCTTTTATAAAGTGGATGTTTTCCTGTTGTTCTTCCGAAGCTGTTCGCGCTGTTGTAACAACTGTTGCCCCTCCTGCTGCCAGCCGTTCGGCAATAGCTTTACCTGCACCTTTAGTACCACCTGTAACTAAAACCCGTTTCCCTAAAAACTCTGACTGGTTTATTTCGATATTGTTTTTCATCGTTTTAAAAGTTTGAATTATTGACAAAGTTCCATCAGTGTAACAGATTGTACAATAAGGGATTCGTTATTCAGATAGGGATAAATTTATCCGTATGGACTGTTTAGGCAGAATGCTTTATCTTTGTTTATGTACGAAAGAAAAATTCCTATCGACCAGAATTGCGGTCTTGACCTGATCAGGGAAGTGCTGTACGGTAAGTGGAAGATCCATTTAATATATTACATTTCAAGGGGCATACAACGCCCCAGCGAATTGCAGCGTGAAATTCCGGAAGCTACCCGCAGGGTGCTTAATGTACAGCTTAACCAATTAGAACAGCATGAGTTGGTTGCCAAAAAAATCTATCCGCAGCTACCACCTAAAGTGGAATACAGCCTGACTCCCTTTGGCGAAAGCTTACTGCCCGTAGTGATGTTGATGGGCAAATGGGGCGATGATAACCGTGAGCGCCTGCAAAGCGTTATCCTGAAGGATAATCCGGAAACAGTACAGCAACAAGCTAAAGTGAGATCCATTAACCGATGAGCAGTTTACTAAAAGATATTTATTCGGCTGGCTTTTATAATAGGTTTACCGATGTACTTACCAGGGTATTGCCGGGTTTTGATAAACAAGGGTTTCTTTCGCTCATTTTTACTGATGGGTATGAACATAAGGCCCTGAAAGAGCGAATGCGCCATAATTCTATTGTATTGCATCAGTTTATGCCTGCCGATTTTCCGTCGGCTGTTGGTGTGATCGAAAAATTGATCCATCAACTGCGTGCAGAACGTTTTGGTGAAGATAGCCTGGCCATGATGTTTTTACCCGATTACATTGAGGTTTATGGTCTTGATCATTATGAGCATTCGGTAAAGGCATTGGAGTTTATAACCCAGTTTGTAAGCTGCGAGTTTGCAGTGCGGCCGTTTTTACTAAAATATACCGATCAAATGCTCGCCCAGCTAAAAGCATGGTCATTGCATGAAAACCACAAGGTTAGGCGCTTTGCCAGCGAGGGCAGCCGCCCACGCTTACCCTGGGGCTTGGCCATACCATCGCTTAAAAAAGACCCAACCCGGGTACTTGCTATTTTAGAGAACCTGAAAAATGATCCTTCGGAATGGGTGCGAAAAAGCGTTGCCAATAACCTGAATGATATTTCAAAAGATCATCCGGCCATCATGATGGATATAGCCCGCCGCTGGAAAGGTGTCAGTAAAGAAACTGACGCTATTATTAAGCATGCAAGCCGTACCTTATTAAAGCAGGGACACCATGAAATATTAGATCACTACGGTCTGGAAGGTAAAAACATTAGTCTCACAGGTTTCAAAGTTATAACCCCTGATGTTAAAATAGGGGATAACCTGGAATTTGAGTTCACGGTTAGTAATGATGATACCGAAAAACAAAACGTACGGTTGGAGTATGGTGTTTATTATAATAAGGCAAACGGACAGCTATCAAAAAAGGTATTTAAGATAAGTGAGCGTTTTTATCAACCAGGCGAAAAGACCAGGATCAACAGGAAACAATCATTTAAATTAATAACTACCCGCAAATTTTATTCTGGTAGGCATCAGCTTTCCATCATCATAAACGGGCAGGAAAAGGAAATAAAAACTTTTAATATATTGGGCTGATAACAACCTGCATAATTCTTTGTATTTGTGATGATTGATCCCTTGATTAACTTTTTACGGCTTTTAAGATATGTTTCGGAAGAGGATGCTGAAATTATAGCAAACCATTTTGAATATAAAACTTTTAAAGAGGGCGATTTCCTGTTTAACGGGCACCGTGTGTGTACCGAAATGTTTTTTGTATGCAAAGGGGTATTGCGTATAGTAACTCATAAGGAAACCGGTATTGATGTAACCCACTTTTTTCATAAAGAAAACCAGCTGTGTACCATACTGCAAAGTTTTGAAGAGGGAAGCCCTACAGAACCGGGCATACAGGCATGCTGTGATGTCGAGGTATTGGCGATAAGCAAAAGTAAGTTGCTTACTTTATATGAGCGGCTTCCTTATATGAAGGAGATCATCGAAAAAATAAACCAGCAGCACCTCATAGAAAAAGTAAGGGTAAGAAATAGTTACCTGGGCGAAGATGCTGAAAACCAATACAAATTATTTATTATGCAGAATCCCGATATTGCCCTCCGGGTTCCTTTAAAAGATATAGCTGGTTATCTGGGTATTACCCCGCAATCGCTTAGTAGGATACGGAAAAATATACGTTAATAGATCTGGGATAAAACCATGCTATAAAGTAAGCCTCGATAGCATGGTTATTGATTTTATGATCAGCTGTTTATATAAGCACTCAAAGCATCTTCCAATAAAGTTTCGCCGGTAATATGTTCGTGCCCGTTTTTTTCAAACACGATATGCCTGCTGTTAAATCCATTGTTCATTTCGGCCATCAGGGACGATGCTTTGGTGCTGCAACCGAAGGATTGGTAAACAGCCTCATAATCATCCGCAGTAATTGCCTTTGCAGAAATGTTTCGGTTTAACCGCCCGCTGAGGATGGCAGCCACATCATTAGCGGAGTATTGGCAGGGGCCTTCCAGCTCAATGATACGGTGGCCGGTCCAGGTTTGCTGTAATAGTTCGGCTGCCAGTTTTCCTATATCCTTTGTAGCGATCATCGGGATAGACATGTCCGTAGGATTCAGGAAACTGCTTAGCTGCCCGCTTGCTTTGGCCGGGGCAATGCCGCCTGTAAAGTTCTCCATGAACCATGCTGCACGTATACCAACAGTAGGTATGCGTAGCTTTTGAAAAAGTTGTTCCATATCATAAAGCTTTTTGATAGCACCGGTACCCGCAGGTAAATGTGCTCCTATAGACGAAAGATATACTACTTTGCCGGGTTTCGCTTTTTCAATAGCAAGGGTCAAAGCTGCCAGCATCAGGTCATGATCTGCTATAGGATTTGGTGAATCAAACAAAGGCGGGGTCATAATAAAAACACCATGAGTACCTTCAAAAGCGACCTGCAGGGCTTGTTCATCATGTAGTTCGGCAATGGCGATCTCTGCACCTTTAGTGAGCCATTGTCGGGCTTTACTCTCATTCCGGAGTACGGCTTTAACTGGCAGATTGTTAGTCAATAATATATTGGCTGCCCCGCTCCCTACGTGGCCGGTAATTCCTGTTATTGCGTACATAAATTTAGTTTTAATGATATAGGGGTATTAAATAATAGATGCTTAAACCAGCACGGTACCACCATCAACCGTGATGACCTGGCCTGTGCCGAATTGTTGTTTCATGAGATAGGTAAAGGCCAGAGCCACATCTTCAGCCTCGCCTACACGTTTTACCAACAAAATGTCGCCATAATATTTATACATGCCTTCACGGTCGGCTTCAGGTATACTGTTCCACAGATTGGTTTTAATTACTCCTGCCGAAACCGCGTTTACCCTTATTGGGGCTAACTCAACCGCCATAGCGCGGGTAAGGCCATCCATAGCGCCGCAAATGCTTGCGCCAAGTAGCCAACCAGCTCCCGGACGGACATTGGCAGTACCACTCATAAGCGAAACAGAGCCACCCTGATTAATGTGCGGTGCGCCGTATTTTAGTGATGCCAAGGCTCCCCAATAACGCAGATTGAAAAAGTCGTGCGCTTTTTCAAGGTCCATTTCGTTAAGGTATATCAGGCTCAGGTTTTCGCCGGCAGTATATACCAGGTGATCGAAATTGCCAATACCGTCAAAAAAGCTTTTGATATTTTGCTCATTACTAAGGTCAACCGAATAGCCCGTGGCGGTATCAGGCAAAATAGCCAGTGCATCATTTATCCGTTGTTGATTACTTGATACGATTACCACATTTGCGCCTTCGCCGGCTGCTGCCTGAGCTGTAGCCAGGCCTATCCCCGATGTGCCACCCATGATGATTACTCTTTTACCTTGTAACTTACTGTTATTAATTTGTGTGTTCATGATATAATTATTTATATCACAAAGGTCGGCGCCTATTGGCCGCATCCACTTAACAAATGGTAAAAACGGAAACCAGATAAAATTTACCGTATTGATTTATTTTACATTATAAATATACCATGTGGTATATTTATAATGTATTTTTGCCAAAATTTACTCAATCGTAATAAATTATGTTAAAAAGAGTAGTAATAACCGGCCTGGGTGCGCTAACCCCGCTTGGTAATACGGTGAAAAGCTTTTGGCAAAATATAATTGCCGGTAAAAGCGGAGCAGCAACCATTACCCACTTTGATTCTACTTTATTCAGAACCCGCTTTGCCTGCGAACTGAAGGGCTTTAATCCGGCAGAGTTTTTAGACCGGGCAGATATCAAACGTACCGACCCGTTTACCCAATATGCCCTTGTGGCATCTGACGAGGCGATAGCCGATTCAGGTTTTGACTTCAACAGCATGGACCCATTTGATGTGGGCGTGATCTGGGGCTCTGGACAGGGTGGCATGGAAACCTTTGAAGAACAGGTAAGGGATTATACCCTTGGCGATGGCCATCCGAGATTTAGCCCCTTCTTTGTTCCTAAACTGATCACCAATATGGCATCAGGTATGATCTCTATCCGTAATGGCTACATGGGTATTAATTATACCACGGTGTCGGCCTGTGCAACATCCAATACCGCTATTATGGATGCTTTTAATTATATACGCCTGGGTAAGGCCAAGATTATTGTTACCGGTGGTTCAGAGGCGCCTATTACTCCGGCATCTTTTGGCGGCTTTAGCTCGATGAAGGCCATGTCGGCCCGTAATGATGACCCTGAAGCAGCTTCCCGGCCGTTTGATGTTGACCGCGATGGTTTTATCATGGGCGAGGGTGCTGGCGCGCTGGTACTGGAAGAGTACGAACATGCTGTAAAGCGTGGTGCCCATATTTACGGCGAAGTCCGTGGTGCCGCCATGACTGCCGATGCCTACCATATGACGGCAACCCACCCCGAAGGTATTGGCGCGGCTAAAGGTATGCAGCTGGCTTTGGATGAGGCCGGCGTATCCATCACCGATATAGACTATCTGAACATGCACGCTACATCAACCCATGTTGGCGATCTGTCTGAACTGAATGCTGTTCAGCGGCTTACACATGGCGAAAAGAACAATATCATGATCAGTGCCACCAAATCGATGACGGGGCATTTGCTTGGAGCGGCCGGAGCCATTGAGGCCATTATTTGTTTGCTGGCTATGCGTGATCAGGTTGTGCCGCCAACCATCAATACTACCCTGCTTGACCCGGCAGTGCCCGACACCATGAACATTGTTTTGAAGGAAAGTATCAACCATCCAATAAATTTAACCATGAGCAATACCTTTGGTTTTGGCGGCCACAATGGTATTGTTGTTTTTGGGAAGGTGTAACTTTTTAAAATTAAATTTTAACATTTTTTTCATCGAAAATGACTTGAAATTGGTCCCTTTTTAATGAAAAATGGCCCAAAATGGTCAAAAAATGATGATTTTAACTCGTTTTGATGTGCTTTTTTGAGCTTTAAAAAGTGTTAAAGTTTTGATTGTGAATTGCTTGATTTTTAATTAGCTATTCTGGACTCTTTATCCTTTTAATAAAACAGCCCGGTTTCTCTGCGGAAAGAGAACCGGGCTGTTTATTGATATAAAGATACTGAAAATTGGCGGGATGGGCAAAAGCGTTTTCATCCTTGTTGTCATTTCGAGCGGTAGCGAGAAATCTTGTAAAATTGATATGCTGCTTGTACAAGATCTCTCCTCGTACCTCGTTCGAGATGAGAATATATTTTTGCTTTACTTACCTGCCACTTGTTTAATTATAGCGATTATATCTTCATTGCCATGCGCAGCTTCGGCTTCCTGGAAGGTTTGGTAGGCTGCCTGTGCAAGGGGCGTGTTTGAACCTTCGGCTTTGGCCAGGCGCAGATCTTTGGCTATGTGTTTTAACGCGAACGCGGCCTGGTAATTATCATTTAAAATAGCATCGCCTTTTATTTTTGCATAAATATTACTCAGCGCGCCGTTATTAATAATAGTCAGCATATCCTCGGTTTTAATATTGTTTTGCTGAGCAAACAATACAGTTTCGGCCAGGCCTTGTGAGTGGATAGCCAGCAAGGTATTGATAGCCAGCTTGGCGTTGTTACCTGAGCCAATATCGCCAACCAGCAGGGCCAGTTTGCCCAGTTTTTCCAACTCGGGTTTTACCTGTTCAAAAGTAGCCGGTGCGCCGCCCACCATAATTACAAGTATGCCATCCTGGGCCTGTTTTACACTGCCCGATACCGGGGCATCCAGGTAATCGCTACCCTGTTCACGCACCAACGCCGCCATTTGCTTGCTGATGCCCGGCGATACGGTGCTCATGTTCACAATAACTTTTCCGCTGGCATTAGCGCTCAGTAAACCTTCGGCACCGTTAAATATATCATTGATGGCCTCATCGTTTGATACCATAATAAATACAACGTCGGTTTGTTGTATCAGTTCTTGGGGAGTAGCCGCGGTCATTGCGCCCGAAGCTTTCAGCGATTCTTCTTTTTCTTTATTGCGGTTATAAACGGTTACCGGGTAACCTGCCTTGATCAGTTGCTGCGACATCGGCACACCCATAGTGCCTAAACCAATCCAGCCTATTTTTTTTGTACTCATGGTATATGTAGTTTTTTTAAATGCTTATGCAAAGTTTGATAAACAAACCCGATACAACACGTAACAAATGGTAAAATGTTCTTTACGGTTTGTCATTTTTTTGAATATGGTCTGAACCACGATTTTGGAGATTAAGAGATTGACACGATTAGTTAAAAATGAAAGTAAAATCCTTTAATCTCATAAACCTGTTTAATTGTGGTTCAAGCAATAGTTCGCGATTGCTTCGTTCCTTACAGCAATGACAATAGTTATTAAGAAGCTGTCTGGACATACGATTATATATTCTCTACAGAAAATGTCGTGATAAGCAGACTTACGAAGTTTTTAAAACTTCGTAAGTCTTACAAACATGTATCAACAAAAAAAGCGATGAGCCGCGGCCCATCGCTTTTCTATACATTAATATATCCTCGTATTACAAACCAAAGGCTTGTTTTACCTGGTCAACATAATCCAGTTTTTCCCAGGTAAACAGTTCAACCTCACGTTTCAGTTCGCTGCCATCATGGGCAATAAAGGTTTTAGTAACTGTTTGGCTTGGTTTACCAAAGTGGCCGTATGCAGCGGTTTCGCTGTAAATTGGGTTGCGCAGTTTAAAGCGGGTTTCAATAGCGTATGGGGTCATGTTAAACACCTGTTCCACTTTTTGAGCTATTTCGCCGTCGTGCAGGTTAACTTTAGCAGTACCATAGGTGTTTACGTATATACCCATAGGCTGTGCTACGCCAATAGCGTATGATACCTGTACCAATACCTCGTCGCAAACACCGGCAGCAACCAGGTTTTTGGCAATGTGGCGGGTAGCGTAAGCTGCAGAACGGTCAACCTTTGATGGGTCTTTACCAGAGAAAGCGCCACCGCCGTGAGCACCTTTGCCACCGTAGGTATCCACAATAATTTTACGGCCTGTTAAGCCGGTATCGCCATGTGGCCCGCCGATAACAAATTTACCGGTAGGGTTAATGTGATACTTAATCTGATCGTTAAAGAAGTGCGCGTATTTCGGGTATTTAGCTTTTACACGCGGAATAAGGATGCTGATAATATCCTCGCTTATTTTGGCAAGCATGGCTTTTTCTTCATCAAAATCATCATGCTGGGTTGATATTACAATGGCATCAATGCGTTGCGGCTTGTTGTCATCGCTATACTCCAGCGTTACCTGCGATTTTGCATCGGGGCGCAGGTATTTAATTTCATTGTTTTCGCGGCGGATGGCAGCCAGCTCAAGTAAAAGCGCATGGGCAATATCCAATGCCAGTGGCATGTAGTTTTCGGTTTCGCTGGTGGCATAACCAAACATCATACCCTGGTCGCCGGCGCCTTGCTCTTCTTTAGCCTGGCGGTCAACCCCCTGGTTAATATCCGGCGATTGCTCATGAATAGCCGATAGCACACCGCATGAGCTGCCATCAAACATGTACTCGCCTTTGGTGTAACCAATTTTGTTGATCACCTCCCGGGCAATTTTTTGTACATCTAAATAAGCTTTTGATTTTACTTCGCCGGCTAAAATAACCTGCCCTGTGGTTACCAGGGTTTCACATGCTACTTTTGAGTTTGAGTCAAATGCCAGGAAATGGTCAATAAGGGCGTCTGAAATTTGGTCTGCTACTTTATCCGGATGTCCTTCTGATACGGACTCGGAAGTAAATAAATATGGCATAAATAAATTTAGATAAGTGAAATAGTTAAAAAAATTTTGAAGGGGGAGAGCGTTAATCGGATCCGGGTATAAATAAGCGTCGGTTTTAGCACTTTTTTACGTGGTTGCAATCCAGCCCGGTTCGTAAAGGCAATTAAATCAGTCCACTTTCAGGCGGTAAAAGTAAAACAAATTTCACAAAGCGGAAAATACATTTACTTTTGATGCCGGAAATATACATATTAATTGAAACGTAAAGCGCTATTTATAATAAATCCTATATCGGGCGGCAAAAAAAAGGACGGCGTACCTGAGCTTATTGATCAAAACCTTGATAAAAGCGTGTTTGATGCAACCATTGTTTTTAGTGATGGCGTATCGCACGCGCGTATTATCGCGTCAGAGGCAGTAGGTAAGTACGATATAGTGGTGGCTGTTGGGGGAGATGGAACGGTGAACGAAATAGCATCGGCCATTGTGGGCAGTAATACAGCCCTCGGAATAGTTCCGTATGGATCGGGTAATGGGCTGGCCCGCTTTTTAGGTGTGCCGATGCATGCGCAGCAGGCCATACAAACCCTGAGCAGCGGTAGGGTTGAAAGTATAGATTCGGGCCAGCTTAATGGCAAGCCCTTTTTTAATATGGCAGGCATGGGGTTTGACGCGCACATCAGCGAGGTTTTTTCGCATGGTAAAAAGCGCGGCTTTGTATCCTACATCAAATCATCGCTACAGGAAATAGCCACCTATAATGAGCAGGATTATCATATCGAAATTGACGGCAAGGTTTACAACCGTAAGGCCTTTATGTTAAGTATTGCCAATTCATCGCAATATGGCAATAACGCGCATATATCGCCCAAAGCCTCGGTACAGGATGGTTTGCTTGATGTATGCGTGATCAGGAAGTTCCCGTTATGGCGTTTTCCTGAAATGGGCATCCGAATGCTGACCAAACAATCAGAAGGTACCAGCTATGTAGAGATTTTACGCGGCAAACAGATCAATGTAACCAGGCTAACCGTTGGCCCCATTCACCTTGACGGTGAACCCGAGGTAATGGGTAAGGATATACATATTAATATAGTACCAAATTCGTTAAAGGTTATTGTAGGCTCAACGTATAGTAAATAAACAGGAGCGGGAGCGCGGTGCATTTTTAATATAGGAGCGGGGTGTGGAGTGAGAGGTGTGCTTTTGATATAGAGCGGTGAGTGGGGTGAGTGGGTGTGTGTTGAACAGTAGGTTCTTAAATCCCGCACCAAAACCACACTTCACTCTCCGCACTCAAAACACGCACCCCGCACCTCACTCCCCGCACCAAAAAACAAATAAAAATATCATGGCAAAAAAGAATTTTACAGGCGTGGTTTATTCAACCGATCCTGATTTTCAATACCAGGAAACCGGTGGGGACAGTGCCCAAACGCTGCCGCCACAGCAGCAAAACTTAAAAATTTACCTTGACCGCAAAGGCGGCAGCAAGCTGGTTACCCGTATTACCGGTTTTGTAGGCACGGCAGACGACCTGGAAACGGTAGGCAAAAAGCTGAAATCAAAATGCGGTGTTGGCGGTTCGGTAAAAGATGGTGAAATATTGATACAGGGCGATTTCAGGGATAAAATTTTGGTACTGCTGCAAACAGACGGTTATAAAGCAAAAAAGGCCGGAGGCTAATTAAGGGCGTATTTATACTGTTTTAAGGCTATCCTAAGCGTACAAAGTACACTAAAACAATAAATTTAAACCCTTGTTAATAGCCCTGCGGGTATTGCAATCGATGAAAAAAAATACCGGTGTAACAAATTAATAACAGAATTTTTATTTCGGATTGCTTGATAATATAAAAAAAAATGGTTTTCATTGCAAATAATTGTTGTGCTAACACACAATAATATGACGTTGCAGCGTTAATGTTGCACGTTAATCATGACCAATTAGACGCAAAATGTAATTTGGTATTAAAAAATTGTAAAGAATAACATAAATGATTTTTTTATTTCATTAAAATTCTATTTTTGTTATTCGCTAATTAAACGCACATTTAACTAACTTATAATATAAACAAAAACTAAAACTAAAATTTCAAAGTAATGGCAAACGCACCAACAAAACCAACTACTCCTGTTAACAAAGAAAGCTCAAGTGCATCTGGCATATTTGCTTCCTTAACTATTCCAATCTGTCTGATTGTTACTACCTGTATCTTTATATTCGTTTTGGGTGACCCAAGCCACTTCAAAGGCGGCGACGTTAACGCTTACCCTACAGACATTTTCGGAACTGTACATAGCGGTGGTGTAATTGTACCAGTGATCATGGCGTTTTTATTAATGGTTATCGTTTTCTCTATCGAGCGTTTCGTAGTTATCGGAAAAGCTTCTGGTACTGGCAGCGTTGACGCATTTGTTAGAAAAATCCAATCTCAATTAAACGCAGGTAACATTGCTGCAGCTTCTGCAGAGTGCGACAAACAAAAAGGTTCAGTAGCAAACGTTATTAAATCAGCGTTAAAAAAATACAAAGAAATGGAAGAAGAGCCAAATCTTGACGTTGACCAAAAAACTTTAGCTATCCAAAAAGATATTGAAGAAGCTACAGCTTTGGAAATGCCAATGTTAGAGCAAAACTTAACTATCATCGCTACTTTGGTATCTATCGGTACATTAACCGGTCTGTTAGGTACGGT